>CAZBKC010000657.1:0-1876 GCA_964492345.1 uncultured Steroidobacter sp.
GTCGCCGAAGAACTCGACGCCGACTGGAACATGGTGCGTGTCGAAGGTGCGCCGGCGGACACAAAGACCTATGCCAATCTCATGTTCGGTACCGCCATGGGTACCGGCGGCAGTTCGTCGATCTCGAATTCGTACGAACAACTGCGCAAGGCAGGTGCGACCGCACGGTCGATGCTCGTGAGCGCCGCGGCGCAGAAGTGGAATGTTCCCGCCGGCGAAGTGACGGTCAGCAACGGCGTCGTCTCGCACGCATCATCGAAGCGCAGCGCCACCTTCGGCGAGCTTGCGGCAGAAGCTGCGAAGGTGCCGGTGCCTGCCGATGCCAGGCCGAAAGATCCGGCCACATACACGTTGATCGGCAAGACAGCGGCCCGCGTCGACAGCCGCGACAAATCCACCGGCAAGGCGACGTTCACTCAGGATGTGCATCTGCCGGGCATGCTCACCGCCGCGGTCGTGCATCCGCCGCGCTTCGGCGCGAAGGTGAAGAGCTTCGATGCAAGCCAGGCCAAGGCGATCAAGGGTGTGAAGTCGGTGGTTGCCTTCGAGACGAGCGTGCGCTCGGGCGTCGCCGTGCTCGCCGCGGATTTCTGGACTGCCAAGAAGGCACGTGATCTGGTGACGGTCGAATGGGATGAAACCGCCGCCTGGCGCGGCAGCACGGCCGAGCTGTACAAGGAATATCGCGAACTGGCGCAGCAGCCGGGCGAGCCGGCGAAGAAAATCGGCGATGCGGAGGCGGCGCTCGGTACGGCGGCCGAGGTACTGGAAGCCACGTACGAGTTTCCCTATCTCGCGCATGCGTCGATGGAACCGCTCAATTGCGTCGTGCGCATCGGCGCGCAGGACTGCGAGATCTGGAACGGCGAACAGTTCCAGAGCATCGATCAGATGGCTGTCGCACGCATGCTCAACCTGCCGCCATCGAACGTGACCCTGCACATGCTCTATGCCGGCGGCAGCTTCGGCCGCCGCGCCAATCCGCAGGCCGACTATGTCGCGGAGGCCGTGGCCATTGCGAAAGCAGCCGGTGCGGACGTGCCGGTGAAGATGGTGTGGACGCGCGAGGAAGACACGAAAGCCGGCTACTACCGGCCGCTGTACGTGCATACGCTGAAAGCCGGTCTCGACAAGTCAGGCAGGCTGATCGCGTGGCAGCACCGGATCGTCGGCCAGTCGATCATGGCAGGTACGTTCTTCGCACGTCCGGGTGCGATCGATGCTACGTCGGTGGAAGGCGCGTCCAACCTGCCGTACTCGGTGCCCAATCTGTCGGTCGAACTTCACACGACGAAGAACAGTGTGCCGGTGCAATGGTGGCGTTCGGTCGGATCGACGCATACCGCGTTCTCCACGGAATGTTTCCTCGACGACATCGCACGTCACACGAAGCAGGATCCCTATGCACTGCGCAAGGCGTTGTTGAGTGCCGAGCACAAGCGTCATCACGCGACGCTGGATCTGGTGGCGGAGAAGTCCGGGTGGAACAGGCCCCGTCCGAAGGACGAAGTCTGGGGTCTGGCGCTGCACGAGTCCTTCAACTCGGTCGTTGCACAGGTGGCGCAGCTCAGGCGCACGTCGAATGGCCTGAAGCTCGCAAAGGTCGTCTGCGCCGTCGATTGCGGCCTCGCCGTGAATCCCAACATCGTGGCGATGCAGATGGAAGGCGGTCTGGGTTACGGACTTGCCGCTGCACTGACGGGTGCAGTCACGCTCAAGGACGGTGTCGTCGAGCAGGGCAACTTCGACGACTACCCCGTGCTGCGCATGAACCAGATGCCCGCGGTCGACGTCCACATCGTGCCGTCAACGGCAAAACCCACCGGCGTCGGCGAACCCGGCACCCCGCCGATCGCCCCGGCACTCGCCAATGCAC
>CAZBKC010000657.1:1886-2068 GCA_964492345.1 uncultured Steroidobacter sp.
AACGGCACGCCCGTGCGGTCGCTGCCGTTGTCGGCGCAGGGGATTACGCTGGGATAGGAGCAAGAGAAGAGGCCGCGAAAGACCGCATAAAATAAGAGGGAAATTTCTGATCCTGATATTCAGAAAGTTCTTTTATGCGGGGCCGCCTCAACTGATCAGCGCAACACTTTCTGAAAGCTTCT
>CAZBKC010000658.1:0-2062 GCA_964492345.1 uncultured Steroidobacter sp.
TTTCGGCCGCTGTCGCCGCCGCCGCGCGACGCTCCGCCGAACTGGCCGACGAGTTTGGAGAATGAAGGAAGGCTGTGGGCCGTAGGCTATAGGCTGTGGGCCCAGACAAGAAACAACCATTTGCTTCAGTTCTGGCCAGCAGCCCGATACAACTAACTGCACGACAGCTTCTTCATGATCGTTCCGAACCTACAGCCCACAGCCTAGAGCCCACGGCCTTCTTCATGGATGCATTGATTTTCATCGTCCGCGCGCTGCTGCAGATCGTCATCGTGGTCTTCCTGCTGCGCGTGCTGCTGCCGCTGGCTCGCGCCGATTCGCGCAACCAGTTGTCCCAGGCCGTCATCCGGCTGACCAACCCTCTCGTGCTGCCCTTGCGCAGGGTCGTTCCGCCGATCGGCAAAGTCGACACCGCATCGATCGTCGCCCTGCTGCTGGTTCAGCTCGCGGCCACTGGAACCCTCTGGCTGTTGATGGCGTATCCAGGTCTGCTGGGTACAGGCCCGTTCCTGCGCGTCGCACTCTTCAGCCTCATCGGCACGATCCTGCTCTTCTACACGTACGCCTTGTTTCTCTACATCCTGCTGAGCTGGGTCGCGCCGGGAACCTACAGTCCCGCAGCCTCGCTGTTGCAGAGCCTGTGCGAACCGCTGCTGCGACCGGTACGCCGGGTCATTCCGCCGATTGCCGGAATCGATTTGTCGGCCCTGTTCGTCATCATCGGGTTGCAGGCGCTGTACATCCTGATCAGCTAGCATGCTGTTGAAAATTCTTTTCAACAGCATGCTAAGGCCGGGCCGCGGCTGGCCCGGCAAAACAACATGGTAGCCGCGATGCCTGCAGTTCAGAGGCAGGGGACGGCCCTGATCCTGCAGCTCCAGGTGCAACCCGGCGCATCGCGCGACGAAATCGTCGGCCTCCACGGCGAGCGGCTGCGTGTACGCATCACTGCACCGCCTGTCGACGGCAAGGCGAATCGGCACCTCGTCGACTGGCTCGCTTCGCTCTTCGATGTCCCGCGCTCGAATGTCACCCTGTTGCGAGGCGACTGCGGACGCGCAAAAACCGTTCGTATCGACACGCCGCGCACCATACCGACGCAGATCCGGGAACTGGCGTTCGAACGACAGTGACTGCGGAATCTACGTGCCGCGATCACCCTGCCGCGATGCGTGCGCATTGGTCTATAGTGCCCTCGGACCGCAGCGCCTGTGCCGCTGCCACAAGAAAGAGGCACCGCCCATGCGAGCAACGACCGGGATCGGAACAGGCACCTGCATTGCGCTGCTTCTGGGGACGCTCGCGACGCTGACGGGGTGCAATGACGCACCGCAGGCAAAAGCACCGCCGGCACAGGAACTGAGCGAAACCTTCAAGGACTTCGGCAATTACGAAGTACATTTCAACGCGCTTCGAACCGACTCGCTGACGCCCGACATCGCGCGCTCCTACGGCATCCAGCGCAGCAGAAACCGCGTGATGCTCAACGTCACGCTGCTGCACAAGGATGCGGACAAGGCCCCGCGCAAGCCCATGAATGCCACCGTCGAGGTCGACACGTACAACTTGAACGGCCAGTTGAAGAACCTGGAAATGCGTCGCGTCGCCGAAGGCGAGGCCATCTATTACATCGGGGAAACGTCCATCAGCGGCTCCGAAATCCTGGTGTTCGACATCAAGGTCACGCCCGAGGGCGAAACCGGCGCGCTGGGAGTCAAGCTCAAGCGCGAGTTCGACGCGAACTGAGATAAGAATTTCACACAGAGGGCACAGAGATCACAGAGTAAGAGGATTTCAGATGCCCGTGACGCGGCAGTTGTTGCTCTTCCCAGCTCTGTCCCGCGGGATTTCCGTTGGTCATGTTCTCTGTGCCCTCTGTGTGAAATCTTCATCTCCTTGCACCGCGAGATGGCGTCGCACGCTGACGACGAAACGCTGACCGCGCAAAAACCCTGAAAAAATAGCTAAAAAAATCTCGCGCCGCTTATTTCCCGCAGAATCTTGTGTTATTTTCCCGCGCGTCTTGCACACCGGCGCGACCTGTCACACACAAAGCGGGCGC
>CAZBKC010000659.1:0-2056 GCA_964492345.1 uncultured Steroidobacter sp.
GCCGTCGCGCTGGGGGATGTTCATGCCGCACTTCATCGGCCCGAACCCGGCCGCCTCGAGATCGGCGCAGGTCAGGATCGCGATCACCCCCGGCAGGGCGGCTGCGGCCTTGCCGTCGATGCCCTTCAGGATGCCGTGCGCGATCCTGCTGCGGACCATCACCGCATAGGCTTGTCCAGGTACGTTCTGATCGTCCGTGTAGCTGCCCTTGCCGCGCAGGAGGGTCGGATCCTCCATGCGCGGCACCGGCTGCCCGACCCCGAACTTCATCAAGGCAAGGCCGGTATCGTCGAACATGTCCATTACGCGTACCTCTTCAAAAGCTTCCTCCCTGCGCGCAGCGCGGGGAGGTGTCGCGGTCCTCTGCGGCGGAGGCGTCAGAGGCCGCACCGATGCTGCAGCCCATGCCCCCTCCGCCCTCGCAAGACGCGGGCACCTCCCCTTCGCGGATCCCGCGAAGGGGAGGAATTATGATGGCTCTTTTGAATTTCGAGTGGGTTAGGCGGCCAGTGGGTTGGGTCTTGAGAAGTCGAGCTTTCCAGCAATGAGGAAGATGACGGTGCGCATGGTGTCGAAGCGGGTATAGCCGCGAGCCTTGCGTTTGGCGGCTTGAAAGAGGCCGTTGAGTGCCTCGAGGAAGCCGTTGGTCTGTCGGGTCCGGGCCCAGGCGACGATGCCGTCGAAATGGCTGCGGATCAGCGTGGCCACGTCCTTCATGGGTTCGACCTTGGATCGCATCACGTTAGTGCACCACTGTTTGAGCATGGTGGAGACGACGTTGATCTGCTTGCGGCCGAGGATCTCGCGCAAGTGTTCGCGATAGAGCCAGGCTCGCGCGGTGCGCTTGGTGGCGGCTCGGGCGACCAGAGCGTCGAGATCGGCCCGGCTTTCCTCGGACAGGCGGGCACGCTGCTTGAGCAGCGTCCAACGCAGGCCCTTGAGGCTCGGATCGGTTCGCTGCTCGATCCGCCTCGTCTGATCGACAGCAGTCGAGGCGTGGGCAATCACGTGGAACTTGTCGAAGGTGATGCGGGCTTCGGGCAAGTGCTCGGTGACGCCTTTGATGAACGCCGGCGACATATCGATGCTGGCCGCGGCGACCTGGTCGGCCGTCCCCTTGTGCTCGTCCAGATGCCGCGCGAAGCGAGCCACGGTTTGCGTGTCCTTTCCCTCGGTCACGAACACCACCTTGCGCTCGTCGGCATCGGCGACGATGGTCAGATAGTTGTGGCCGCGCCGGTACGAAGTTTCGTCGATCGCCACGGCCGTCACCGCCGACAAGTCGGCCTCGGCCACCGCGAGATCAACATAGCGCTTGCAGATCGCGTGCACGCGATGCCACGACACGCCGGTCAGCCTGGCGATCGCGGCAAAGCTCATCTGCTGGGCCATCGCCAGTACCAGCGCCTCGAACAGCAGCGTGAAACCGGAAAGCTTGCCGAACCAATCGGGCTCCGCCTGCACGACCCGGCCGTCGGGCAGCTTCACCCGGGGCGTTCGCACTTCCAGGAAGCACTCGTGCTGGAAGAAGTTGAGATGCCGCAGCCGCTTGGTCTGGGTGTCATGGACAGGATGAACGCCCTCGATACCCGATACCGAAAAGTGCGTCCCGGCAGCAAAGTCGATATGAATCGTCAGAACCTTACTTGCCGTGTCGAAGGCGACGTCTCGCACAAGCCATGGCGTGCCGATGCCCAGAGCCGACTCGAACAGCTGCTTCTGCACGTCCACTCCGAGCCCCAAAACCTGGCCCGCGACCTCCGCCGACCTGCGCCCGAGTTTCGCCGACTGCTCGGGGCGGTCAAGACGGCTTCCACCCAGCTTCCTCGCTGCGCTCGTGCAGCTGGGTCCCTGCGAAGCCATCTTGACCGCCCCTCCGCTGCCGGCACTCCTGACCGCAGGTCGGCTCCGAGGAATGGCCCTTCGATCTCACCAAGGAATATCAATACCCTTGTCCTTCGCCACCCATCTCACCACCAACCCACTCGCTTCTCAAAAGAGGCAAAAAAATCGAGATCGCGCGCGACTGAGAAACGTTTGCGGGCTAGATTTGATC
>CAZBKC010000660.1:0-2056 GCA_964492345.1 uncultured Steroidobacter sp.
GGCGGCTCGTGCACGATCCAGTGCGTCGCACCGGGCACGCGCACGACGTGCAAGGCGGGAACGAACGCCTCCAGCCCGTCGAGCAGGGCCGGCGGCAGGGCCACGTCCTCTTCGGCCCAGACGACCCGGGTCGGCACGCGCACCGTCACCGCAGCGGGCGGAAACTGCAGCGTATGCACCGGGTCGTCGGGACCGGTCGGCGGATACAGCGGCGAGGCGCGGTAGTAGTTGCAGCCGCCCGCGAGACCGCGCTGCCAGACCTCGCGATAACGTTGCCGCATCGGCTCGTCGAGCCAGCCGGCACCGCCCGAGCCGACGAGGAACGGCCACAGCCGGGCGTAGTCGTTCTGCGCGAGCAGGGCCGGCGCGTCGCGACGGCGCAGGAAGTTCATGTAGCTGCTCGCACGCTGCTGCGCGGGGTTGTCGCGCAGCTCGCGCAGGAAGGTCGCGGGATGCGGCGAGTTCACGATCACGAGCCGCTCGAGCAGCGCCGGCTGCTGCGCCGCGAGATTCCAGGCGAGGGCACCACCCCAGTCGTGCGCCACGAGGGCCGCCGCACGGCCACCGGCGACCGCGATCAGCGCCGCGATGTCGGCCACGAGGTGCTTGGCGCGGTAGGCCTCCAACTCGGCCGGCGCGCTCGAGTCGGCATAACCGCGCAGGTTCGGGGCCAGGCAGCGGTAGCGCGAGCCGAACCGGGCAAGCAGTTCGTCCCAGACGAACGCCGCCTCCGGAAAGCCGTGAAGAAACACCAGCAGCGGCGCGCCGCTCGTTCCGGCGACACGACACGACAGCGTGATGCCATGCGGCAGTGCGACGTGCATCGTCTCGACCATGCGCGATGCCTTTCGCGATCCCTTGTTTGGTGGTGGACTTCCGGGCCAGTTTAACTACCATCCTCGCCGTCGCCGCACCTGCGGCGATTGCGGTCCTTCCCGCCCACGAGGAGCACGAACATGGCCTTGAGCGCACTCATGCAGATCAGCAACGCCAAGGGGGAGTCCAAGAACAAGGACTTCCCCGAGTGGATCGAGCTGCAGGGATGGGACTGGGAAGCCGAGTGCGAGTCGAGCTGGACGAAGGGGGGAGGCGCCAGCGTCGGCAAGCCCAACCCCGGCAAGATCAACTGGGAGCACTACTTCGACACGTCTTCCACCGTGCTCATGAAGTACCTGGTTTCCGGGCAGGCCTTCGACAGGGTCGAACTGGTGATGCAGAAGGGCACCGGAGGCAGCGAAGGCCAGAAGGTCTTCTTCCGCATGCTGATGGGAAGCGCCTTCATCACCAAGGTGTCGAACAGCGCCACGGACGAGGGCAACGTCGTGCAGAAGGTCGAGATGGTGTTCAAGGAGGTCGAGTTCCAGTACTTCCCTCAGGACGACAAGACGGGCAAGCTGCTCGCGCAGAAGACGTTCGGCTGGCACATCCCGTCGGGAAAGCTCGACGCGAAGTTCGGCACTTCGGGCTGATACTCGGGCTCGCAAACGCCAACACTGCAGGGAGCGTCGAACATGGCTTTGAACGCGCTGATGAAGATCAGCAACGCCTCGGGAGAGACCAAGGTAGTCGGCAAGTACAAGCAGGAGAAATGGATCGAGGTCCAGGGCTGGGACTGGGATGTCGAGGCCGAGACCAGCTGGACGAAGGGCGGGGGCGCGAGCGTCGGCAAGCCCAACCCCGGCAAGTTCGCCTTCGAACACTACTTCGACACCTCGTCGTGCACGATCCTGAGGTACATCTTCAGCGGTCAGTCGTTCGACAAGATCGAACTCGAGATGCTCAAGGGGACGGGCGCGTCCAAGGGGCAGCAGGTGTTCTTCCGCATGGAGATGCGCGACGCGTTCATCACGAAGGTGACCAACAACGCGACCGACGAAGGCAACGTGATTCAGAAGGTCGAACTCGTCTTCAAGGAAGTGACCTTCGGCTACAAGCCGCAGATGGACGCCGATTCGGGCAAGCCGGCCGGCTCGCTCGGATCCGAGAGCAACGTCACCTGGGACATCCCCGCCGGCAAGGTCAAAGTCGTTTACCTTTGGTGGATCAAAGCCGCGCT
>CAZBKC010000661.1:0-2052 GCA_964492345.1 uncultured Steroidobacter sp.
CGACTCCAGACCTGCCAATACGGCTTTGACCTCAGAACCGAACAGTAGAGTCTCGCGCTCAACTGCATAGAAGAGCGGCTTGATGCCAAAGTGGTCACGCGCGATGATGACGCGCCGCGCGCTCACGTCATGGATGGCGAATGCGAACATGCCGTTCAGGTGTCGAACCAGGCCTGGTCCCTCATCTTCGTAGAGATGTACCAGAACCTCAGTATCGCTGTTCGTCTGGAATCGATGACCGCGAGCACGCAAGCGGTCCCGAAGTGCCACATAGTTGTAGATCTCTCCATTGAACGTGATCCACACGCTGCCATCTTCATTGCTGAGCGGTTGCCGACCGCCGGCGACGTCTATGATGCTAAGTCGAGTGTGCGCCAGTCCGACACCGTCCATCGCGTGCTCGCCGAAACCATCTGGCCCCCGGTGAGTAATCGAGGAGCGCATTCGACAGAGCGTAGAAGCGGAAACGGGGATTGACGGGTCCGCGTAAGCAACACCGCAAATTCCGCACATTAGCAGGCCTCTCGGCGTAATCTAGTGAGTGGGGTGTTGCGTGCATTCGCAACTGACTTGGGAATCCGCGCAGTTCATCCGGACTTCACCATGGCGCGACTTCACAGGGACTGCAGACGTGTCGCCGCTCATCCATTCCTGCTTGAAAGCGCCAAGGACAACGGGGAGAGGCACCCACTATCGCGCGCCTCTCCCCGCTCAGGTCTTCCAACGGCTCCTTCATACTTCGATCTTTGAAAGCTCACCAGCCTGGTCTAGTGCTGTAGAACTTGACATCATCAATGGCAAAAACGGTCCTGTCTGCATAACCCGAATTCGCCCATCCCATGAAGTAACCCCGCCGCATCAGCGCGTCAGCAGGGATGGCATTCGAATTGTGAAACCGGCCGTCTGAAATGTTGAGTGTAAGACGATCGTTGACCCACAATTGCGCAACCCCATCTGACGCCGAGCGACTTGATGACACCTTCAAGTGAATACGCATTCGATTCCAGGCGCCGAGCGCAGCGACACCGCTTCCTCCGAAAAGTGGCGTGTACTGGCCCGGCTTTCCTTCCAGCCCCTGATCGGTGATGTATCTCTGATCCCAACGATTCGCAGCAAAACGGAGTTTTGACACAGCTGGTCCGCCAGATCCTATTCGATTGAACTCAAAGAGTGCCTGCCACGTACCATTGTTGTCACTATACGCATCACGCCAAATGGTGAAAAGCTTGTTGTTGTCTGGAGAGTCATTCCGGTGGACATAGTTCGCCGGAACCCAGAGCTGATACTCGATCCACACCTCAGACAAGTACCGCCCCATGTCAAACCGTTGCTCGGAAAACGAGTCCGCGCCGGGTGCGTCTGGCCCGAAGGTGAATTCCAACGCATGGTTGCCTGCCTGCGCATGCTGCGTTAGGACCTGGACACGACCAGCCGGTGCTCCCCAGACAAAGCCATGCGCACTCGTTCTACTCCCCGTCTCAAAATCGTCCTGGAAGAACGGTGCTGCCTCGGTCACGGTCACCATGCTGGTATCAGACAACGTGCTTCCGCCTACGGATGCAATAATGCGATAGGTCCCTGGTGCGGTCGGCGCCGTGTACAGGCCAGCGGCTGTGATGTTGCCTGCACTCGCCGTGTAAGTTGCCGTCGAAAGCGTGCCCGATGCGCCGTTGATTGTCATCCCGGTTACCACGAACTGCTGCGCTTCGCCGGGGACGAGCGAAAAGTACTTGGGGAAGATGGATAGGGCTGAGTATGCGGGCGGGAGCGGTGACGGCGCAGACACCACCACTTCCGCAGTATCTGAACGACCGCAAGAGCACGTGGCAACCACATAAAAACGCCCAGCCGTCGTTCCCGCAGTGAAAAGGCCGCTAGAGTCGATCGTGCCACCCGTCGCCGAATAGGTCGCCGCCACCCCTCGAGCAACGCCATCCGACCACGTGGCTACCGTACCAAGCTGCAAAGTTGCGCCGTGTGAGAGGCCGGCACTCACCTTGGGTGCCACGCTGAAGGCCACGACCGCAGGTGCCGACACCGTTACCAAAGTGG
>CAZBKC010000662.1:0-2041 GCA_964492345.1 uncultured Steroidobacter sp.
GATTTCCCGCAGCCTCAATGACATCGTGCGAGTCACCGGTGCTGATCTGGTCGGCGAGAGCTGCGAATTCAGCAGCGTCTCGACCGACACGAGATCGTTGCAGGGCGGTGCGCTGTTCGTTGCGCTCACCGGGCCCAGATTCGACGGCCACGACTTCGTGTCGATGGCGGCGGAGCGCGGTGCCGCAGCGGCGCTGGTCGAACGTCCGCTGCCGGTCGAATTGCCGCAGGTCGTCGTACCCGATGCGCTGGCCGCATTGTCGGCATTCGCGCGCGAATGGCGTCGCCAGTTCCGGATTCCGGTGATCGGCATCACGGGCAGCAATGGCAAGACCACGACCAAGGAGTTGATCGGCGCGATCCTGTCGCGGCTTGGGTCCTGCCTGATCACGCGCGGCAATCTGAACAATCACATCGGCGTGCCGCTGATGCTGATGGAGCTGAACGAGACGCATCGTTATGCGGTCATCGAGATGGGTGCGAATCACCAGCGCGAGATCGCACATCTTGCGGCGCTTGCCGAGCCGACCATCGGCATCGTGACGAATGCAGGCGCCGCGCATCTGGAAGGATTCGGCAGTCTCGACGGCGTCGCGATCGGCAAGGGCGAGCTGTTCCAGAGTCTTCCTGCCGACGGCGTCGCGGTCATCAACGCCGACGACAAGTACGCACCGATGTGGAAGGAGTCGCGCACGGCCGAGCGTGCCTTCACGTTCGGCTTCGAACAGCCCGCGGACTTCATGGCGCACAAGGTGCAGGCCATCGGCGATGCGGGCGGTTTCCGCATCGACTTCGACCTCGTGACGCCGGCCGGCAAGAAGCCGGCAACACTCGCTCTGGCCGGGCTGCACAACCTGCGCAATGCGCTTGGCGCTGCAGCGGTGACGCACGCGGCCGGCGCAACGCTCGATCAGATCGTCGACGGGCTCGCTGCGATGCGTGCCGTATCCGGACGTCTCGAACTCAAGCCCGCCATTCATGGCGCGTTCCTCGTCGACGATTCCTACAACGCCAATCCGAGTTCCCTGAAAGCCGGCATCGATGCGCTGCGCGGCTTCGGCGGCAAGCGCTGGCTGGTGCTGGGCGACATGCTCGAACTGGGCGAGAGCGCCAACGAGCTGCACGCGGAGATCGGCCGGTATGCGCGGCAGGCTGGCATCGAGCGCGTGCTCGCGGTCGGCAGTCATTCGCACTTCGCGGTCGAGGCGTTCGGCCGTGGCGCGCAATGGTTCAACGATGTCGACAGCCTGATCGTCGAGGCGAGCCGCTCGCTCGGCGCCGGCGTCGCCGTGCTCATCAAGGGATCGCGTGCCAACCGGCTCGAAAGAGTGTCGGCGGCGCTGGCGGCGATGCCGCAGACAACGGCGAAGGGACACTGAGTCATGGGCTTTCCTATGAGCGTGAAAAAGGCTGGAGGCTGGAGGCTGGAGGCTGGAGGTCGAGGCAGATCGAACGCTGTTTGCGACCCCCAGCCCCCAGCCCCCAGCCCCCAGCCCTTCTGAGGATCATCCGCTTGCTGCTCTATCTCGCCCACTACTTGAGCGAACTGCACTCGGGTTTCCGGGTGTTCCAGTATCTGACGCTGCGCGCCATTCTTGCGGCGCTCACGGCGCTCGCGATCTCGTTCATCATCGGGCCGCGGATGATCCGCACGCTGTCGAGCCGCCAGATCGGGCAGCGCGTGCGTGACGACGGCCCGAAGACGCATCTGCCGAAGGCGGGCACGCCGACGATGGGCGGCGCACTGATCCTTGTCGCCATCGGCGCAAGCACGATCCTGTGGGCCGATCTCTCGAACCGCTTCGTGCTGGTCACCTTGCTCGTGACGCTGGCGTTCGGGCTCATCGGCTTCTGGGACGACTACCTGAAGCTCGTCGTCGGCAACAGCCGCGGCCTCATCGCGCGCTACAAATACTTCTGGCAATCGGTGGCGGGTCTCGGCGCCGCCATCGTGCTGTTCGTGACGGCGAAGGCGCCGGCGGAGACGGCGCTCTACGTTCCTTTCTTCAAGACCGTGATGGTGCCGCTCGGCGTCGGCTACA
>CAZBKC010000663.1:0-2034 GCA_964492345.1 uncultured Steroidobacter sp.
GAAGGGTGCGAGCCGCCGCCTGCGTCGTTCCGGCAAGGTTCCGGCGATTCTCTATGGCGGTCACCAGGAGCCGAAGCAGATCACGCTGGATCACCAGAATCTGCTTACGCTGCTCATCAATGAGCGCTTCTACTCGACCATCCTGTCGCTGACCATCAACGGCCAGAAGCAGGCTGCGATCCTCAAGGACGTGCAGCGCCATCCGGCCAAGAACCAGGTCCTGCACATGGATCTGCAGCGCGTGCTGGACAACGAGCCGATCCGCATGGCCATTCCGCTGCACTTCAAGGGTGCTGCTGGTGCCCCCGGCGTGAAGACCCAAGGCGGCATCATTTCGCACCTGCTGAACCAGGTCGAAGTGCTGTGCCTGCCGAAGGATCTGCCGGAATTCGTCGAAGTCGACATGTCGGAGATGCACATCAACGAAATGAAGCGCCTGTCGGATCTGCCGCTACCCGCGGGCGTGCAGTTCGTGGCACTGGCACACGGCCGCGACGAACCGGTGGTTTCGATCCATCATCCGCGTGCGGAAGAAGCCGAAGCGCCTGCAGCGGTTGCTGCGGCTGCCGCAGCGCCTGCTGCCGGCGCTGCTCCGGCGGGCGATGCCAAGAAGGAAGAAGCCAAGCCGGCTGCTGCTGCGAAGAAGGACGGCGGCAAGAAGTAACGGACTGCGGGCGGCCGGTTCCCGGCCGCCCGCGGGTTGACGGTTGGCGGTTGACAGTTGACGGCCGGAGAGATCGTTCTTTCCGCCTTCCGACCGTCAACCGTCAACCGTTCACCGTCAACTGGTGTTCCCATATGTCCGGCACTCCCATCAAGATCATCGTCGGCCTCGGCAATCCCGGGCCCGAGCACGTGCTCACGCGTCACAACGCGGGGTTCTGGTTCGTCGATGCGCTGGCTGCGCGGCTCGATGGCCGCTTCCGCAGCCACACGCGATTCCATGGCGAGATCTGTCGCGTCACGATCGACGGCGACGAGATCACGCTGCTCAAGCCTGCAACCTATATGAACCGCAGCGGGCTCGCGATCCGCGCGCTGTCCGACTACCTCAAGGTTGCGCCCGCCGAAACGCTCGTCGTACACGATGAGCTCGATCTGCCGGTCGGCGATGCGCGTTTCAAGCTCGGCGGCGGTCACGGCGGTCACAACGGACTGCGTGACACGGTCACGCACATCGGCGCCGATTTCTGGCGGCTGCGCATCGGCATCGGTCATCCGGGCGACAAGTCGCAGGTGATCGACTACGTGCTGCGGCGCGCGCCGAAGGAAGAGGAAGAACAGATTCTCGCCTCCATTGCCTCGTCCCTAGATGCGCTGCAGGTCTTCCTGGGGCAGGGAGCGGAGAAGGCGATGAATGGACTGCATCAGAAACGAAGCGGTTAGCGGTTGGCGGTTAGCGGTTAGATACGGATTGGAGATGACGAGAATGAAGACAATCGCAGCCGGCCAGCGACTACGCCCCGACGATCTGACTATTCCGAACCAACCGCTAACCGCTAACCGCTAACCGCTTCCCAAAAAAACCATGGGCATCAAATCCGGCATCGTCGGCCTGCCAAACGTCGGCAAGTCGACGCTCTTCAACGCGCTCACCCGCGCGCAGATAGCAGCGGAGAATTATCCGTTCTGTACGATCGATCCGAATGTCGGCATCGTCCCGGTACCCGATGCGCGGCTGGCCGAGCTTGCGGCCATCGTGAAGCCGGAACGCACCCTGCCTGCGACAGTGGAATTCGTGGACATCGCCGGTCTGGTGGCCGGTGCCAGCAAGGGCGAGGGACTGGGTAACAAGTTCCTGTCGCACATCCGGGAAACGGATGCCATCACGCACGTCGTGCGCTGTTTCGAGAATGACGACATCGTCCACGTCGCCGGCCGTATCGGCCCGCTCGACGATATCGATGTCATCAACACGGAGCTGGCGCTTGCCGATCTCGATACGGTCGAGCGTGGTGCCCAGCGCGCCGAGAAGGCTGCCAAGGCGGGCGACAAGGATGCGATCAAGCTGCGCGACCTGCTGAAGAAGCTGCG
>CAZBKC010000664.1:0-2032 GCA_964492345.1 uncultured Steroidobacter sp.
AGCCTGGTAGCGCACTTGCATGGGGTGCAAGGGGTCGGAGGTTCGAATCCTCTCGCCCCGACCAACTTAATCAAAGACTCATAGAATAGAGTCCTACTTGCCGGGTTGCTGTCCTACGAGTCGCTACCCGGGCCGGCGGTAGTCAACTCATGGGGCGCGGGCCCCACTCGTGCCGAACGAGTATCAAACCACCTGACTTCGCTGGCTGAGAATTCCGGCTGCAGCTGCCATCTCTTCGGCATCGTTGAACATGGGCACGCCGACGCGTTCGATCGCGGCGAACCAGTCCTGCTTGAGGGGCAATGTTCCCATCATCGAATGCAGGACGGGGATCGGCGCGCGAGGAACGATGGCGCTGAGCGCTTCGATGACTGGCCCGGCATCGACCATGAACGGTACGACGTGAATCATCAGGATTGCGTCGAAAGCGGAGCCGGCATGCTGCAGGCTGCGCTCCAGTGTCAGGCCGAAGCGGTCCTCGCGCGCATCGGCGAGCAGGTCGAGAGGATTCGCCACCGCAGCCTCCGGCGGCAGAGCGGCGCGAAGTTCCTGAGCGAGAGATTCGGGTAGCTCTGCCAGTTGCAGACTCTCGCGCTCGCAACGATCCGCCGTCAGCACGCCTGGGCCACCGCTGTTGGACAGAATGAGAACGCGTCTGCCGATGCCGCGCGGATAGAACGCCAGTGCTTTTGCTGCGAGCAGCAGATTCCGCAGACTTCGGACGCGTACTACGCCGGCCTGACGGCAGATGTCTTCTGCCGCGGCTTCCTGCAGCGGTATCGATCCCGTGTGACGTTTTGCCGCCGCAGCGCCGGCGGGCGTCGTTCCCCCGATCAATCCAACAACCGGCTTGCGGTTTGCTATCGGCCGTACGATGCGAACGAAAGCGTCGGGGTCGCCCACTGTCTCGGCATAGAACAGGATCACGCCGCAGTGGGGATTTTCGGCCATGCCAGCGATGAAGTCGGCGAGTCCGAGATGCATGCCGTTGCCTACCGAGATGACGCAGCCGAGCGGAATCTGCGATGAGTGACTGCTCGCGATTACTTCTTCGGCGATGGCGCCGGACTGCGAGATGAAGGCCACGCCGGGCCTGCTCGGGTCGAGGCCACGGAATGGCAGATCCTTGAAGAAGGAGGCAGCGAATCCCTGCGCCGGATCGAGCATGTTGATGAGACCTGCGCAGTTCGGTCCCATGATCAAAACATCGTGTTCCACGGCGAATGCGCGCAGCTGGGCTTCCCGCGCCTGACCTTCGAGGCCCGCCTCATGAAAGCCTCCTGGCAATACGAGGAAGTTGCGGTGACCGGAGGACACACCCTCGCGGATGACGTCCAGGATGAGATCGGGTCGCACGGCGATCACTGCCAGATCGCACGCGGGCGATACCTCCGCGAGCGACTTGACGGCCGGCAGATTCAGGATGACCCCGCCCTTCGGATTCACCGGGACGATTCGGCCGGTGAAACCGCTGGCAACGAGATTCCGGAGGACTGCACCTCCGGCGCTCGTCTCGCGCTCGGCGGCGCCCGCGATGGAAACACTGGTCGGTTGCAGGATCTGTTGCAGACGTTCGGGATCGTGTGGCACTGGAAAACCTGATTCGGAGTACTTCTTCAGAAATTGACCCGGTCGGCGCCCTTCAGTCCGAGCATCGCGCGAGCTTCCGCGGGTGTGGCCGGTTCCAGTCCCATCTCGGCCAGGATTCGCCGGATCTTCGTCACCTGCTCGGCGTTGCTGGCCGCCATGCGGCCGCGCTCCAGAAACAGGCTGTCCTCCAATCCAACGCGGACGTTGCCGCCGAGCAGTGCCGCCTGCGTGAGGAACGACATCTGATGCTTGCCTGCGGCCAGCACCGACCATTGATAGCTGCTGGCGCCGAACAGCCGGTCCGCTGTTCGTTTCATGAACAGGAGATTGTCCAGGTCCGGTCCGATGCCGCCGAGAATTCCGAAAATCATCTGCACGAAGAAGGGTGGCTTTACGAGACCGCGATCGAGGAAGTGCGCGAGGTTGTACAGGTGGCCGACGT
>CAZBKC010000665.1:0-2027 GCA_964492345.1 uncultured Steroidobacter sp.
TGGTCGACGACGAACGCTTCGTGTGGGCCGATCCCGACATCGATTCGGCGGCACGGCACATGCGCACGTTGGCGGACGATCACGCCGTCCGCCACCGGTTGGCAGCTGCGGGACAGCAACGAATCCGCACCCTCTTCACGCGCGAGCGCACCGCGCAGTTGCTGCGCCAGCGCCTGGTCGAACTCGGGATGCTGAATGAGCCTGCGCCCGCACGAGCGGCCGTGGCGCCGGGGCACTCGGGCGACACCAACTTCGTGTCCTACGCCCAAAACGGCGAGGACGCGCTGCTCGCGCACGTTCTGGCCGACGTCGCACGCGGCCGCTATGTCGACATCGGGGCCAACGATCCGGAAACGCATTCGGTGACGCGCGCGTTCTACGAGCGCGGCTGGTCGGGCGTCAATGTGGAGCCGGTGGCGGAGTGGCACGCGCGCCTCGTGAAGGCGCGTCCGCGTGACGTCAACCTGCAGGTCGCGGTGGCACAGGAAAAGGGAGAGGTGACGCTACACGCCTTTGCCGGCAGCGGGCTGTCGACCGTCGACGCGGATGTCGCGCAGCGCCACGAGCGCGCCGGGCGGTCGTCCATCGCGTTGACCGTCGCCGCATTGCCGCTGGCCGAAGTCTTCGCAACCCACGTCGCTGGCGACGTCCACTTTCTCAAGATCGATGTGGAGGGTGCCGAGGCCGCGGTGCTGGCCGGCGCCGGCTTCGCGCGCCATCGTCCATGGATCGTGCTTGTCGAGGCTACGCTTCCGCTGACCGGCATCCCTTCCCATGCCGCGTGGGAACCGGGCCTGCTCGATGCGGGCTACCGTTTTGCGCACGACGACGGACTCAATCGCTACTACGTCAGCGACGAGCACGCAGCATTGGCAGCGCGCTTCACGGACCATGCCAACCAACCTCCAACGATCCTTGCCGCCGAACTGATCGCGCGCTCGCCCGATCTGGCCCCCGAGCAGCGATTCGATCCCCGTGCCCTCTCCTTTCTCGACGTCGATGGGGTGGAGCCGACATTGGCCGCGCCCGCCTCGCAACTGTGCACGGTGAGCCAGTTCGTGGAACCCGTGTATCGCGACTGGTGCCGGACCCTGCGCGAGCCACCGACGCTGAACCGCAAGCAGTGGGAGTTCATCTGGCTGCTGCAGTGCCTCGAACGCGCCGGCAAGCTGGCACCCGGACGTCGGGGCCTGGGCTTCGGTTGCGGGCGCGAGCCGCTTCCGGCGGCAATGGCGGCGCGTGGCTGCACCGTCGTTGCGACTGACCTCGACCACGAGACCGCCACCGGCCACGGCCGGATCGAGACCGGCCAGCATGCGCGCCAACTCGATGACCTGAACGACCGTGGCCTGTGTGTGCCCGAGGCCTTTCGCGAGCGTGTCACGTTTCGCGCGCAGGACATGAATGCGATCTCGGAGGACCTCACCGACTTCGATTTCGTGTGGTCAAGCTGCGCGTTCGAGCACCTGGGTTCGATCGAGCATGGCCTCGCGTTCGTGACGCGGGCCATGCGTTGCCTGAAACCAGGCGGCCTTGCCGTGCACACGACCGAGTTCAACCTGTCGTCCAACGGGACAACCGTGGAAAGCCCGGACCTTTCGGTGTTCCGGCGCAAGGACATCGAGCGGCTGGTCCGTTCACTGGAGCAGGACGGACATCGCGTATGGCCGGTCAACCTCCAGCCGGGAACGGGGCCCGTCGATCATTTCGTCGATTTGCCGCCGTACCGCGCGGAACCGCACCTCAAGCTGCGACTCTCCCGCTTCGTGATCACGTCGATCGGCCTCGCGATCGAGCGAGGCCGTTAGTGGTGATTGCCACGACTCCCCGCAACAGTCCCTGTCCCTGCGGCAGCGGGAAGCGGTTCAAGTATTGCTGTGGCGCCGAGAGCCCATCCGTGGACCCAGACGCCGGAGCCGGTGCGGGCTCGGCTGCTTCGTTGCGCAGCATCATGGAATCGGCGCTGGAGTGCCAGCGCAACGCCGATTTGCCCGCTGCGGAAGCGCTCTATCGCCAGGCGCTGGCCA
>CAZBKC010000666.1:0-2018 GCA_964492345.1 uncultured Steroidobacter sp.
GGCTGCGTCAGCACCAGCACGTCGCTGTTGCCCTTGAGATCGCATTTCCAGTCCCTGAAGCGCTCACCGCGATAGTCGACCTCGGTGAGCTTGCGTGCCTGGATCATCGTGCCCATGGCGCCGTCGATCACGAGGATGCGTTCGGTGAGCTGACGGCGGAAAGCGGCGTTGCGGTCGGTGCGGTTCATGAGGAATGGGCTGCTGGGTACTGGGCTGTTGGGCGCTGGCCAGAAAAGAATCAGCCGGCGGCTGCGAAAGATTGTGCGGGGCGCACGCCGAGGGCGTGGCAGATGGCGAACGTCAGTTCGGAGCGGTTGAGCGTGTAGAAATGGAACTCGCTCACACCTTCGCGTTCGAGCTGCTGCACTTGTTCGATGGCCACCGCCGCTGCAATGAGGCGGCGCGTGTCCGGATCTTCGTCCAGGCCGTCGAAACGATCGGCGAGCCAGCCCGGTACGCTCGCACCGCAGGTTTTCGCCATGCGCTGCAGCTGCGGGAAACGGGTGATCGGCAGGATGCCCGGAACGATCGAAGCCTCGATGCCCGCAGCGGCGCACTGGTCACGGAAGCGCAGGAAGCAGGACGTGTCGAAGAAGAACTGCGTGATCGCACGATCGGCGCCGGCGTCGATCTTGGCCTTGAGATTGTCGAGATCGAACGGGCCGTCGGGTGCCTCGGGATGCACTTCGGGATAGGCGGCAACCGAGATCTCGAAATCGGCGACCGACTTGAGTCCGCGCACCAGATCGACGGCATAGGCATAACCGCCGGGATGTGGCACATATTTCGTCGTGCCCCGCGGCGGATCGCCGCGCAGTGCCACGATATGACGGATGCCGTGAGCCCAGTAGTTGCGTGCGATATCGAGGATCTCTTCCTGAGGCGCGCCGACGCAGGTCAGGTGCGGTGCGGCCGTCAGCGCCGTGGTGCCCTGGATCTTCGTGACGATGTTGTGGGTGCGCGAACGGGTCGATCCATCCGCACCGTAGGTCACAGACACGAATCGCGGCTGCAGCGGCGTGAGGCGCTGGATCGACTCCCACAGCGTCTTTTCCATCTGCTCGTCTTTCGGAGGAAAGAACTCGAACGACACCGTGGGCCGGCCGCGCAGATTCGCGAGCCCATTGCCGACGCGATCCTTGAGTTGTTCCACAGACATGACTGATTCCTTCTCGTTCTCGAAGCGCGCCGCGTCAGGCGGCGACAGGGACAGATGAAAGCCGATGCGCCACTGCGACGACCAGCAGGTCGCGCTCCGTATCGACCGGATGTATGCGATCGCACTCGAACCCGGCCGCGGTGAACCAGGCACGCAACGTCGCAATCGGGTTGGAGCTGGGCGCCAGCGTGCCCAGCCTCTCGAAGTCTTCGACCACGATGAGCCGTGCGCCGGACTTGAGCGTGCGGCCCACTTCAATCAGCGCGGCAACCGGTCGTTCGGCCGGCGCCAGCACGCGATCCGCGATGGCCGTATCGAACAGCGGCTCGCTGAATGGCAGGTCGTACATGTCGCCGCGCTGCAGTTCGCAATGACTCAGGCCGGCACCATGGACATGCGTGCGCGCCACGCGCAGTGCATCGCTGGAAATGTCGATCCCGACAGCACGATTCGCCCTTCCCGCCAGCAATCCCAGCACATGCCCCGAGCCCGTGCCGACATCCAGCAGCGCACCGATCGGCCCGGACCCGAGTTCAGCAACGAGAATGCGATCGACTTCCGCCGGCAATGCCGCCGTCTGCGCCACCTGCGCAGCCTGCCGGCCGCGCTCTCCAATGACCGCGCTCAGGCGCCTGCGGTCCCGCAGGAAGACATCGTCCGAGTCGCTCACGAAGGCCAGGAGGTGCTGGACGGTGTCGCGCCCTGGCCCGCCGGGCGGGGTGCGGTAGTAGACCCAGCTCTGTTCGCGGAAACGGTCCAGCAACCCGGCATCGCTCAACACTTTCAGGTGCCGCGAGATCCGCGGCTGGCTCTGCCCGACGATCTCGCAGATCTCACCAACGGTGAGCTCGGCCCGCGC
>CAZBKC010000667.1:0-2010 GCA_964492345.1 uncultured Steroidobacter sp.
ACAACTCATCCGACCTCTGATGTGTTGGTCAATTCAGACAACGCGTTCGGTGGGGAGGGGGTGAATACGTACCTTCCTGAGGGTTGCTGAGGCAAGTCGCTAATCAGGAAAATTCTTGAAGCCGTACGTCGCGGCATCGTAGCGTCCCGCGATCGTGCCAAGCGCAGTTGGAAACACGGTGCCCGTCTCCCGGTGAATCCATGTCTCGGTCAGCCCCATCGTAAAGATGAAGACGTCCATTGCCGAGAACATCGAGCGTACTCGTTCCAGATGGTATGCACGGTGCGCAGTCACCTCCTCCTCAGTTCGCAGTCCCGACGGTTCCACGGCGGGACGCATGCAGTCGACATACATTCCGTCGTCGCGTTGCCATGATGTCTCGGCAGATTGCCAGATACCGTAGGCTTCCTTGGCCAGTTGCAGCAGTTGCCGGGTAGTGTAGATGTTTCCGTATCGCGCCGAGTACATCGAGAAGCCGAATTCGGCTTGACGGTCGGGCGGGAGGTACTTCGGAGCCGGCTCGAAATCCGCGACTTGGAAACCCCTTTCCTTCAAGTGGCACCCGATGTGCTGAGCAAAACAACTACCGGCTGTGGCGATTGTCTCCGTGTATGTGATCTCCCACTTCTTTCGATAGATGCCGAGCGGCGCTGGCGACAGTGTGCTGGCCACCGAGCGGCTCCAGAAGGCGCGGTCTGACAAACCACGGTAGGGGCCTATCAAGCATATGTGTCGGATCGATGTGAATGGAGAGATGGCGTAGCGCCGAATCGGGAATGGTGTGCCAAGGCGATTACCCGGCCGGTCCCGATCGACGGGGATCTAGTCCAGAATCTTTCTTCGCTCAAGGGTATACTGATACAACTGCTCGAACCGGGGCGCCGCTTCGTATGCCCGATACGAACCAGCGACGTACTCGTCGACGGTCATCGGAGTGTCGATACCCGAAAGACGCACCGAGTAGATGCCGCGCAAGGAAGGATCCATTCCAAGTGCTTCGCCAATTGAGCGGTCAATCGGAACTTCATAGTTTGACAGGAAACTCTTGGTGTTGCTGATGCTCTCACCAGCACCAGGACGCTCCTTGAGATTGAGCAGGTTGAGAACTCTGACGGCCACATGCACCAGAAGGCGATTGGAAGGGTGATTCATCACGTAGAAGAGCTTCTCGCGGTGAAAATTCTCCGCAATGAAGTCGGTGCATTGGATATCGACGCCGGTCTCTTTGGCCCTCAGTGACTCCAGCATACTCTTGACCATGGAGTGCACGTCGCCTGGCCCGTTGCAGTCCAGTTCATCGACAGCCTCTCTCGCAGCCGCACCGCGCAGGAAGAACTTCACGACACGTTCGTCGTGGTAATCGCCAACCATACCCGCCAGCGTTCCCCCGCCGGGCTTGCGCAGATAAATCAGGTTGGGAAAGTAGCCCAGAAAGTACAACGAAGGAAAGGAGATGAATCGTTTTCCAGGAAACTTCTTCTTCAGGTCGGCAATGCTCAGAACGCCAAAACCGGGGCCGATCGGTTGATGCACGATGACGTCGGCCTTCCCGAACGCCTGTTCGACGTCCCCGATTTGCGCGGGTTTGAGGAGGTGTACGGGGGACAGCCGAACGATGCTCACACTGTCGCACAGTGATGCAAGAATGTTGGCTAGCGGCCCCGATTGGCAATTGGCGTATACGAGCGCGTTGATTTTCATGGGTGGCGCGTGGTCACAGAAGTCGATCCTGACTGATGCCCCTCGAGTCGGTGCGACCTAGGAAAGGTCTGCACAACGCGAGGCGAAGTGCTGTTTGACGCGATGTGATGAGGATGAGGCACCGAGGCGCTCGGTCCGGTGTGTATCGCAACTTCTCGGCGACGCTTCGCAGTTGCCCGCTTCGCCGTGCGAGCTGCTAGGGGCGCTGCAGGCGCACTCATCCCTGCACCTCAACTGCCGGCGCGCCATCCACACTCAAGCGGAGTACTCATGCTTCATGCAACGTGGTGAGGGACTTCTCAGGATCGG
>CAZBKC010000668.1:0-2008 GCA_964492345.1 uncultured Steroidobacter sp.
AGAAGATCCAGTCGGCCTTGTCGCCGTAGCTGGTCCAGATCTTCGAGCCGTTGATCAGGAAGTGATCGCCCTTGTCGTCGGCGCGCGTTTTGAGCGAGGCGAGATCGGAGCCTGCGCCGGGCTCCGAATAACCCTGGCACCAGCGGATTTCACCGCGGGCGATCTTCGGAATGTGTTCGCACTTCTGGGCTTCGCTACCGTACTTGAGCAACGCAGGGCCGAGCATCGAAATGCCGAACGAAGTCAGCGGCGGGCGGCAATGCAGTGCCGCCATTTCCTCGCGCAGCACTTTCGCCTCTTCCTTGCTGAGACCGCCGCCGCCATACGCCTTCGGCCATTCCGGCACGGTCCACCCACGCCCGGCCATGCGCTGCAGCCACAGACGCTGTGCGTCGTTCCTGAACTTCGCATTGCGACCGCCCCAGCAGACATCGCTTTCGTCTGCGACGGGCAGACGCATCTCCGGCGGACAATTGGCTTCGAGCCATTGACGGGTCTCGCGGCGGAAATCGTCGAGCGAACCGTGCTGAGCTTCGGGTTGTGCGGACATGGCAGATACCTGCGCTTGAGGGCTTGTTTGATTCAATGAGTGAGTGAACGACCGATACCCGCGAACACTTTCGCGGCCTCGCCGTAACCGATCGCACGCTGATCCGCGGCATTGCCCTGCAGTGCGCGCGCATACACGCCCTGCGTGATGGCAGCCATGCGGAAATAGGAAAACGCCAGGAAGAAACGCCAGTCCGGGATGTGCTCGCGCCCGGACTGACGGCGGTAGATCGCCAGAAACTCTTCTTCCGAAGGAATGCCGAGCTGCTGCAGATCGAGTCCCGCCAGGCCGCTGCCGACATCGCTGCCGGCCGGCATGTGGTAGTACATGCAGGCATATGCAAGATCTGCCAGCGGATGGCCAAGCGTCGCGAGTTCCCAGTCCAGCAACGCAATGATGCGCGGCTGCGTCGGATGGATGATCGTGTTGCCGATGCGGAAGTCGCCATGCGCGATCGCGGTTTCATCGCGCGCCGGCTGATTGGCCGCCAGCCACGCGATGAGTTTGTCCATGTCGGGATTGTCTTCCGTCTTCGACGCGACGTACTGCCTGCTCCAGCGATCGAGCTGGCGCGCGACATAGCCTTCGGGTTTGCCGAAGTCAGCGAGGCCGCAGGCCTTGTAGTCGACACCGTGCAATGCGGCCGCGACGCGCGCGAAGTCCGCATAGACCGCACGACGCTCCGGCGGCGTCAGTTGCGGCAGCGTGACGCCCGTGATCACACGCCCCTCGATGTGATCCATGACGTAGAACGCCGTACCGATGATGGCGGCGTCCTCGCAGAGCAGTCGTGCGCGAGGGACGGGTACCTGATCCTGCGGCAGCGCCCTGAGAATCCGGTACTCGCGTTCGATCAGATGAGCCGACGGCAGCAGCTTGCCCGGCGGCTTCTTGCGCAACACATATTTGCGCGCCGGTGTTTCGACCAGGAATGTCGGGTTCGACTGGCCGCCCTGGAACTGCCGCAGACGCGCCGGTCCGGAGAAATCGTCGAGATGCGTTTCGAGATAGCGCCACAGCGGCACTTCGTCGAAACGGTGCTGGGGCAGCACATCGATGACCATGACGTCGGAAGCGCGTGCGGCTGCCGAGTCGGACGCTGCGGGTGTTTGTGATGCGTCTGCCATCCCATCCTCGGGAGCCGCTGGCGCAGCTCCGTGCCGTCAATGCTTCAGTATTGCGTCGTACCCCTCGAACCGAGGGTTCTGCGCATCGGGAGCCGGGTTTGCCCGGCGAGTCCGCATTGTATTCGCGGCACGTTTGCAGGGGGAAAAGAAACGTGGCGCAGCACATCGAGCGCTGCAACGCAGAACTGCAGCAGTTGAGTGGATTCGATCCCGGAAGGCCGGCTTCAGCCCAATGGCACTGCATCAAGCTCGTCATCCCCGCGCAGGCGGGGATCCATCTTGTTTTCGAGACATGGATCCCCGCCTGCGCGGGGATGACGGAATACGAGAA
>CAZBKC010000669.1:0-2007 GCA_964492345.1 uncultured Steroidobacter sp.
GCTGAGCTATGCGGTCGCGCCTTTCACCGCGGGGCGCGAAAAGCGCCGCCTCGCTGAGGCACAGACCTTCCAGGAGTTCAGCGATCAGTGGGCGGCTGGGGCACGCATGGCAGCGAGCACGCGGTCGATGCGCATGAGTGTGCTGTCGCGCGACATCCTTCCCGCGTTCAAGAACAGGATGCTCACCGAGATCACGGCGGACGATCTGCGAGCACTGTGCAACAAGGTCAAGGCGCGCGGTGCGCCGGCCACCGCGGTCCATGTCCGCGACATCGTCAAGCAGATCTATGGTTTCGCGATCCTGCATGGCGAAAAGGTGGCGAACCCGGCAGACGATGTCGGGCCTTCTTCGATTGCGACCTTCGTCCCGAAGGATCGCGCACTGTCGCCCACGGAAATCCGGTTGATGCACCAGCAACTCGAATTCGTGGCGTCTTACCCCACGATCCGGCTTGCGTTGCGGATGATCCTTCTGACGCTGGTGCGCAAGAGCGAACTGATCCAGGCCACCTGGGATGAGGTCGACTTCGCCAACGCACTCTGGACCATTCCCAAGGAACGGATGAAGGGCGCCAAGGCCCATAGCGTGTATCTGTCGCAGCAGGCCCTGGACATCATGATCGCGTTGCACACCTGCGCCGGAGGGTCGGCCTACGTCCTGCCTTCGCGGTACGACGCCGACAAGCCAATGTCCAACGCCACGCTGAATCGGGTCACCGGCCTGGTGGTCGAGCGAGCGAAGGCGAAGGGCCTGCCGCTCGAGAGCTTCACCGTGCACGACTTGCGGCGCACGGGCTCGACGATGCTCAACGAACTGGGTTTCAACAGCGACTGGATCGAGAAGTGCCTAGCGCATGAGCACGGGCGATCTTCGCGCGGGGTCTACAACAAGGCCGAGTACGCAGAACAGCGTCGACACATGCTCCAGGAGTGGGCCGACATGATCGACGCATGGGTGGCGGGCAAGCCCCATACGCCAACCCTGCTGCCGCCATCGATGAAGGTCATCACGACGCAGGCGCTGATCTGACGGGCCTGCTGCGTCTCTGTCGTACGTCGGGCGGTGGCGCCAGTTTGATCTGGGCGAGATCGGATGCCTGGCGGCGAGAGTCGATCCAGGCTTCGACTTCTCGGAGATCCCAAACAACGCATCGCGAGGTCAGGTGGAACCTTCGCGGAAACGCGCCGCGTCGCTCCATGTCGTAGATCGTGGTGTCTGCCAGCGGCACGATCTGTCGCAGTTGGGCTCGGCGTATGGTCGGTCGCAATGGTATCCAGCCGGCATGCGCAGCGGTTCGCGGGAGTGTTGCAGGCGCATCCTCAGGCTGACGAACTTCGTCAGCTGAGGTATGGGGATGAGAGGTCGGTGCGGATGGTCTGTCGCGGCTGGTGCTGCTCATGATCGACTCCGGAAGGTGGCACTGGCGTCAATTTCTTCCCTGGAGGTGCACTGAGCTCGCGTCGAAGGCTGCCTGCCTGGCAGCGGGAGGTCCCGATGCCACGGCCATCTTGGCGGAATCGGTCTCGAAGAAGTCGAGCAGAAGGTGCGGGAGACATTGACGGTGGTTGGGTTGGCTGAAGGTTCGGGTTGGAGGGTTGTCTCAAATGGAAATGAACGGTGGGCGGGGCGCCTGCGGTGTGGTGCCGGTTGGCTACTGAGGCGCTTGTGATCGGTGACGGCCAAAACGGCGCACTGGCCACTCGTCACAGGGATGCTTCGACACGTTCTCGCGCGGGCGACCAGTCCGATGTGTGGTGCAAGGGGGACAGGACGAAGTCGGAGCTGCTCGACGAGTCGTGAACGAATCCTCGCGCCCGTCGGCCTTGGCCGTCGTGCAAGGGTGGTCACGTTCCAGGGAACACGGCGAAGCAGCGCTCTTCCTGCGCGCGCGGCGCAGATTCAAGGACGCTCTGTCGCAAGGACAGCGCGGCAGCGGCACGAGCCCAGTGGGCGGCCTGAAGGGAGTGGTGCTCGATGCAGAGTCAGCCGATGGGACGGCTTGACCG
>CAZBKC010000670.1:0-2002 GCA_964492345.1 uncultured Steroidobacter sp.
ATCCCGATCAAGCCCGAGCACATCGATGCCTGGCTCCATCCCGATCCAGCGAACCCGGCCCGTTCGTACGCCATCCTCGACGACCGGCAGCGGCCGTATTACGAGCACCGCATGGCCGCGTGACGGTGCGGGGCGAACCCGGGTCGAAGTTGCCACCGCCAAGAGGTCGAAGACCGCTTCGCTTTTGTCGACATCGTGCCTGCCCGCAGTACCAAGGCTCGCTTGGCAGGGGACACTGTCATCGCATCTGGCTTCAAGCCAACGCGCGCCCTTGACGGGCGGTCCCGGCACACCCGGGCGTTGCGGTCGTTACCCGCCTTGACGACGCAGCAGCACCCTGCTGCCGCGCGCTCGCGCACCACGCGCTGAACCGAGTCCCTCGCTTGCCGACGTTCGTCGGCAAGTTCCATCCCGCACCGGCGGTCGCGACAGCGGCCCGCCTGGACATTCCCACCTGGGGAGCACGCCTCCCCGATGGGTCGCCGTGTTCCCCGCATCCCTGGAGAACACCGCCATGGCACCTCCCATCGCACCTTCCATGTGGCTACCCGGCTTCGACCCGGATGGCCCTGAGCCCGCAGCAGTTTCCGAGCAAGCGGCACCCCACCTTCAGCCCCTCGATGCCGCGGCGCCCGATGACGAAATCGATGTCGACGGCACCGATCTCACACGTCCCGCGCGCTCGCCTTGGCGCGGCGCCGATGCAGTCGAAGCAAGCGCACCGCGCGCGCTTTGGACCACATTGGTCAGCGCCGACCTTGCCAACTTGGCCGGCGCTGTCACCAAGTACGACGCCAACCTGGCGGCCATTGCGGCCTTGCGCCAGATCGAGAGCGAGACACGGCAAGCCACGACCACCGAGCGGCAGACCCTGCTGCGCTACACCGGCTGGGGAGGCCTGCCCGCGAGCTTCAACACCGAAGCCGCCGACCAGGCCTGGGCCCATCGTGCCCAGCGACTGCAAGCCACGCTGAGCGCCGAGGACTACGAGTCGGCGCGGGCCTCGGTCAACAACAGCCACTACACCGAGGTCCATGTGATCGAGGCGATGTGGCAGGCCGTCGAGCGTTTCGGCTTCACCGGCGGACGCATCCTGGAGCCGGCGGCCGGCATCGGCCACTTCATCGGCGCGATGCCGCGGGGCGTGGCCGAATGCAGCAACGTCACGGCCATCGAGATCGACCGGGTTTCCGGTCGCATCCTGCAGGCCCTTTACGGCACCCACGGTGTGGACGTGCGCATCACGCCGTTCGAGAAGACGACGCTGCCTGAGGACTGGTTCGATCTGGTCATCGGCAACGTGCCTTTCGGCAAGTACAAGGTCGCCGACCTGCGCAACCGGGTCTATGCCCGTTTCAGCATCCACAACTACTTCTTCGGACGCGCCCTCGACCTGGTGCGGCCCGGCGGCCTGGTGTGCTTCATCACCAGCAGCCACACGATGGAGTCGCAGCACGAGGCGGTGCGTGAGTACATCGCCTCACAGGCCCAGCTGCTCGGCGCGATCCGCCTTCCGCAGGGTGCGTTCTCGGGCATCGCCTCGACGGACGTGCAGACCGACATCCTGTTCCTGCGCAAACGCCAGCGGGCCGAGGAAGTTTCGGAAGAATGGCTCGGCCAGTGTCTGGTGCCCGACAGCCTGCGGCATCCGCAGTGCCACGAGCGCCATCTGACGATCAACGCCTGGTATGCCAGGCAACCGCAGTTCTGCATCGGACACATCCGCCGGGAAAGCAATGGCTACGAGGAACTGCCGGTGGCGGTGTTCGAAGGCGATCTGGCGACCGCCCTGCGCGAGCGCGTGGCGCTGTTGCCGGAAGGCGTGTATCAGCCGCTGGCGCCGCCGGTGATCCCGACGCGCCAGACCGTACCCACGATGGCCGGTGCCCGACCAGGCAGCTACCGGCTCCACCACGGCCGGGTGCACCGGGTCGAAGGTGGCGAGATGATCGACGTTCACGAGACGTTGAGCGTCAGCCAGCGCGCCCGCATCACGGGCCTG
>CAZBKC010000671.1:0-2000 GCA_964492345.1 uncultured Steroidobacter sp.
GCCGAGCTGCTCGGCGAGACTGTCTTCGACCTTGATGAGTGTGGCGGCCATGCGCAGCAGCACACCTTCGTTGACCGGCGCCTGCTGCGCGATGATCGCCTGCAGGTCGGTCGTCTCCCCCTGCACCTTGTCGCGCAGCTCGCCGAGGCCGAGAACGCCGAGCGTGTCGCCGATCTTTTTCAGCAGCTCGAGCTGCGGCGAGAGTTCTTCGACCTGCGTGCCGCCGCGGCGGACGAACAGATCGAGCGCATCCTTCACGCGGCCGAGGTCCTCCTTGATCGCGGCGGCGACCGTCTTCATCAGTTTGACGGACGGCGCCGACAGGCTTTCGCGCGCCTGCTCGACCTGGTCGTCGACAGGCAACAGTTCGCTCAGGCGGAAGGACGCACGCACCGCCGACACACGCGGGCCGGAAGACTTGGCGCGCGCGACGTAGTAGAGCAGGTTGTTCAGCAGTTCGAGCGAGGGCGCATCGGCATAACGCGACTCGCCCTGCTCATAGAGACGACGCATGTCGCGGTCGGCCTGCCCGAGCAGACGCTTGACCGATGCGCTGCCTTCGAGACCGCCTTCGCGCATCGCCTCGATGACAGCACCGACGACCCACCACAACTGGAACACGGGCTGCGTGGTCGCGACCTGCTCCAGTCTCTCGGCCGCGCGCGCGAGGACTTCCAGGTTCTGCTCGACTCTTTCACCCTTGATCCAGCCGAGCAGGCCGAGCTGAAACCGGGTACGCAGCTTGCGCGCCCACTGTGCGACAGACGTGACCCCGTCGCCGGAAGCGGCAGGCGCGGGACTGGCCTGCTGATCGGAGCTGAGATTCAGCAGCAGCAGCGTGCCTTCGGACAGCAGCGCATGACCGCGCACGGCACGCAGATCGTTGAGCAGCGGCAACAGCACCAGCGCCATGTCGCGACCGCCGCTGAGCACGCGCTCCAGGTACGTCGGCAGCTGGACCATCGAGCGCATGAGCGCATCGAGGCCCTCGGCGAGGTGGCGCTTCTCGGCGAAGTTGTCGACGAGGTACTGGAGCACCTGTCCCATTTCTTCGGCAAGCAGGGCCGCGCCGTAGACCTCGGAGACACGCAGCGCTCCATGCACGGCGTGCAGATGCTCGGTACAGCGGCGCAGCAACGCGACGTTGTCCTGCTGATCGCCGAACAGTTCGAGCGCTGCACGCGCCTCGTTGAGCTCGGTGTTGAGCTCGCGCGCGACGATATGCAGTGTCTGCGAAGAGAGTTCAGCCATGGTCGGCAGCCCCGAACGAAGGCTGGAGGCTGGAGGCTGGAGGCTGGAGGCAAATCCGGATCCCGAACTTCCGACCTCCAGCTCCCAGCCTCCAGCCCGCTCCACGTTCGCCGATATGCATCGTTGACATCGATACTTCCAGAAGGTCGCCCAACTCAGCGACCGAAGCCGCTGACTTTCTTGGGTGGCGTGGCGGAAATGACAGGCGCAACGGGCGCAGGCTTGCGCTGCGGATCGGCCAGCAGTTCCGTGCCTCCCGTGGCTGCATCAGGCAGCCGGAATCCGGACACCGATTTACGCAGCTGCGACGACAGTTCGGCCAGCTTGCCCACCGAATTCGAAGTGGCAGCCGAGTTCTCGGCCGTGTGCGAGCTGATTTCGCGCAGGGCGTTCATGTTGCGCGCGATGTTCTGCGCCGCCGAGGCCTGCTGACGCGAGCTGGCCGAAATGTTCTGCACCAGGCTGGCGATCTGGTTCGAGACCTGCTCGATCTCCTCCAGCGCCGCACCGGCGTTCTCGGCGAGCAGTGCGCCGCCCACCACGTCGGTGGTGCTGCGCTCCATCGACACCACGGCTTCGTTCGTATCGGCCTGAATCGTGCGCACCAGCACTTCGATCTGCTTGGTCGCCGTCGCAGCGCGCTCGGCCAGGCGCTGCACTTCGTCGGCCACGACCGCGAAACCGCGGCCGGCTTCGCCCGCCATCGAGGCCTGGATGGACGCATTCAACGCCAGGATGTTGGTCTGCTC
>CAZBKC010000672.1:0-317 GCA_964492345.1 uncultured Steroidobacter sp.
AGTCCGCAATGACCGGGCAGCCCCGGAACCACCGCAGAAGTTTTTCGCGATGTTCGAGCGGCGCGCCGGCGCGGGTCAATGCGTGAACCAGCCCTACCTCGGCTGTCGCGAGTTCGCGGCCCGGTTCCGGCTTGTCCTCGACCCCGCCGGCGAGCGCGCACCCATCGCCGACACGCGCGATCTCGGATGGATGCTGCACGATCTCGACTTCCGCAACCCGGCCGATCCGCAGCCGGTGTTCTTCCGCGCAGAGATGCGCGCCGGTGTGATCGAGATCGATGCAGGAAGGGGTACGCAATGATTCTGCAAGAGCTCGT
>CAZBKC010000672.1:327-1993 GCA_964492345.1 uncultured Steroidobacter sp.
AGCGACATCGCGCCACCGGGGTGGATTCGGCGACCTCTCGACTACGTCCTCGTCCTCCAAGCGGACGGTGAATGCATCGACTTGGAACAGCGTTTCGCAGTTGAGAAAGGCAAGCGCATCGGTTCCTCCGACCTGTTGCCGGCCATTGGCAAGCAATCGCTCAAGCACACAAACAGCGGCAAGGATGCAAATCTGCTCTGGGACAACGCAAGCTTTGCGCTTGGTGCCGGTGATCGAGGCAGACTCAAGCTTGAGAGCTTCATTCAGACCATCGAACAGTGGTTCTCTGGGGTGTCGGATCCGGGCATTGCCGCGGTAAGGGCATTTCTGGAGTCATTGCAGCAACACCCCTTCAAGGCAATGTCGTTAGTCGACCGCTTCGGCGCACGCGCCGACTTCGACGAACGTGATCCAGTGCTCGCATTTCGCTTGGCAAGCGATGGGCCCGTCAAGGTGCATGAACGCGAGACGATCCGACGAACCTACGAGGAGCGGGCTGACGCCGCGCTCGCCGACGCTGCGCGGGGGCGATGCTTGATCACTGGGGCCGAGAACGTGCCCCTGGCGTCGAACGAAACCGTCATCAAAGGCATATGGAATGCTCAGCCTGCGGGAGCGAACCTCGTCTCGTTCAACGCTGCTGCTTTCGTCTCCTACGCGAAGGAGGGGCGACATGCTGAAAACGCTCCGGTCAGCCTCGTCGCTTCGTCGGCCTACTCCACGAGCCTTAACTACCTGTTGGCGTCATCCCGCCACCGTGTGCAGGTTGGCGACGCATCGACCGTCTTCTGGGCTGACAGCCCTTCGCGCTTCGACAGCGAATTCACCCTTGCCGACTTCTTCGGAGAGAGTAGAGACGATCCGGCCCGAGGCGTACGTGCCGTGCAGGCGCTCTTCGAGGCCCTGAAGAGCGGCCAGTTGCCGGCGGGGGAACGTGGCGTCGAGTTCTTCGTGCTCGGCCTCGCACCCAATGCGGCGCGCATCAGCGTGCGTTTCTGGGTGCGCGCGCCGCTGGCCGAACTGGCGCCACGCATCGCGCGGCATTTCATCGACCTGCGCATGGTGCGCCGCTATGACAGCGACCCGGTCACGCCCTCGCTGTTCCGCCTGCTGTCGAGCCTTGCCCTGCAGGGCAAGCTCGACAACGTTCCCCCGCGGCTGGCCGGCGAGTGGATGCGCGCCATCCTCGAAGGCCTGCCCTACCCTGCCTTGCTGCTTAACACGGCGGTGATGCGCTGCAAGGCCGAGCAGGAAGTCACCTACCTGCGCGCGGCCGTGCTCAAGGCCTGGCTCAATCGCGATCATCGCCGGCAGTACCCCGGACTGCCTGCCGATCACAGCCTCTTCAAGGAGACCCTGGACATGGAGCAACCCGACGTGCCGTACCGGCTCGGCCGCCTGTTCGCCGTACTGGAACGCATCCAGCAGCAGGCGATGCCGGGCATCAACGCCACCATCCGCGACCGCTACTACGGCGCTGCGTCGACGACGCCAGTGGCGGTATTCACGACCTTGCTGCGCCTGAAGAACGCGCACATGAAGAAGCTGGCCGATGGACCCTGTGCCTGGTTCGAGCGGCTCATCGGCGAAGTCGTCGGACCGATGACCGAGTTTCCGCGCCAGCTGACGCTGCCCGAACAGGGCCGCTTCGCCCCCGGCTACTACC
>CAZBKC010000673.1:0-1992 GCA_964492345.1 uncultured Steroidobacter sp.
GATCAACAGCAACGTCCGCGGCATCATCGCGGAATGCGGTGGCGCCTGTTCGTGCGCCACCTGCCATGTCTATGTCGACGAGCGCTGGACCGACAGGCTCGAAGCAAAGAGCGACATGGAGGATGCAATGCTCGAAGCCGTCGTCGAGCTGCAGCCGAACAGCCGGCTGTCCTGCCAGATCAAGGTGACCGACTCGCTCGACGGCCTGGTGGTGCGGATGCCGGCGAAGCAGGTGTAGCGATCCTCCCGGTTGACTTGCATCCCAAGCTCACCGCGCGTGCCTGTCGGCCGGCGACTGGCGAGGACAGGGCGAGTGTCTTGGCGCAATCTTCGGTTGGTTCATCGCGGTGGCGAAGAAGGTCGCCGCAACATTTGGCCTGTGCCAGCGTCACGTGCCCATGCGCTTCGCGCTTACCGCGTCGCCGAGTGCCAACTGACTTGAGAGTGCCGATCGGCGTTGTGTTTCCCAGACGCAGCCGGGTCCGCCAAGCCCCTCGCCCTATCCTCACCAGTCGCAGGAAGCGCGCTACCTTTGTTTGTCATCCCCGCGAAGGCGGGGATCCATCCGGATCGGCAAAGATGGATCCCCGCCTTCGCGGGGATGACGGAGTAAGTCCGTTCCTAAGCAATGTCGATCGAAGCTGCAGCCGTGCCTTGGGTTCTTCGCGGCTTTCGGGGCCGGCGAAAACATGGATGTTTTCGCCGGAGCCTACATGGACGTATTAACGGCGTCCCTGAAAGCCGCGAAGAACCCAAGGCACGGCACTCAACGTCGGCACTGAACCAGCAGGTGGGGAGTCTTGCTTGCAACTTCACCCTGATGTGAAAGGTTGCGACCCGGAAGTCACGTTATCCGCTTGAGGTAGCCGAACATCGCCGGGTGATCCGCCTGCAGGACCCGGCGCAACGACAGTTCTTCATCCTTGCGACCCGCGCGACGCGCCTGCTGCAGTCGATGCAAGCAGCGGTACTGCGCTTCGCCGCGCGTTTCGCCGGTGGCAAGGTCTTCCGGCAGGTGCTGAATCAGGCCGGCCTCGTGCAGCAACAGCCAGGCAGGGAAGTCGGCGGCCGCAAGTTCGATGTCGTCTTCGCTGTCGAGGAAGCGGCCCCAGAGTGCGGTGATGCCGGTATCGGGTTGTATCTTCGCATCCAGTGCCTGCCCGGCCTGCACCGGATGATTCCAGCACAGGTGACACCAGGCCGTGATCGCTTCGATGCGTTGCTGCCGATAGAAGGCGCTGTGCGCGAGACGCAGGCACAGATCGGCATGTCGCGGCCAGTCCGGTTCGCTGCGCACGCATTCGCTGACGCCTGCCCAGTCCTGTGCCTGGCTGAGCGCATGACTGCGGTGAAGCAGCGGCTGCGACGGCGAGAACGGCTGGCCTTGCAGCATCTGTGCGAGCCGGCTCCACAGCGGCGACAGCAGGTCCCGCGCCTGCGTGCCCAGCAGACGCTTCGCATTCGGTGCGATCTTCTGCAGGAACGTCAGCGATTGCCCGGCGTCCATCGCCGGCTGGTTCAGGCTGAGCAGCGCCGTCAGCAATTGATCGAAGGCGGGCAGGTCTGCGTGGTTCGGCGCCTGCGCGTACAGGCGATCGAGCTGGCGCTGCGCTTCGGCGGCGTTGCGTGCCGACAGCGACTGCACGATGCCGTTCGTGAGTGCCACGACGGGGTTGTCGAAGAACAGATCCATCTGCGGCACGCTCTGCGCCGGCACGAAGCGCGCCGCGATCAGGCGATGCAGTCTGCTGTCGGCACTGACGCGCAGCGGCTTCGTGCCCGTCCCCGCCGATTGCCAGGCATGGAATTCCTGCGGCTGCTCGACGAGGCCGATGCTGCGCGCGTACGTGTTGACGGTTTCGACCTGCGTCCGGATTTTTTCCGGGCTGCCCATCAACACCTCATCGAGCAGCTCGATCTCGCCGCGACGCCATGCCTCGTAGTCGGCGTAGGTCAGCCGGCCGCAGTTGATCAGCAGTTCCAGCGGCGCAA
>CAZBKC010000674.1:0-1991 GCA_964492345.1 uncultured Steroidobacter sp.
CGCGTTCGGTGCCAACTGCGCGCCCCCATCCCGGCCTTCCCCCGCAAGCGGGGGAAGGGGTAAGAAGGAAGGCGGAAAGTGGGTTACTCGAAGACCCGGTCGTTGCGAACGACCTTCGCCTTGCGCTCCGCCTCGGCGACATAGGCAGCAAATTCCCCGCCGCCTGACTGCTGCTCGGCGCGGCGCTGTCGGACCGTTCGATCGTTCGCAGATTCGCTGGCGGGGTTGCCCGGGCGAACATCGCTGAGCGAAAAGACCGCGACATTGCCGTCATCGGTCATGGTCGTCCCGAAGAACGGCTTTTCCGCCGACACGCCCGTCGATGCAGCGGCGAAAGCGGCCCTGATGACGGCCGCGGGCGCGATCGCGTCCTGTCGCGTAACGAATCGACTGCCGACGGGCGCAAGCGACAACTGGCTCGCAACAGTAGCCCATGGATTGCCCTGCTGGAGCTTCGCCACGGCATCGGCGGCCTTCGCATTCGCCGCGTCGCGTGCGGCCTGAATACGCAACTGGGCATCGATCTGCGCACGGACCTCCGTGAGCGGCCGCGGCTCGGCAGGCTTGTGGCTGGCTACCCGCAGGACGACCGCACGATCTTCGCCGACGGCGACGAGCGGACTGTTGTGCCTCTGCACAAGCACTTCGTCGCTGAACGCCGCCTCGATGACGCCAGGATCGCTTCCCAGCTCACCGCCGCCTTCGCGACTGAAACCGGGAATGGTCTTCACTTCGAGACCCAGCTGTTCCGCCACCGAGTCCAGCTCGGTCAGGCTGGAGAATCCGAGGTCCGCGAGCTTCTGCGACTCGTCATAGAAAATGCTTTGCGAGCGATCCGTCCGATACTCGGCTTCGAGTTCGGGGCGCACATCGTCAAAGGAACGGATCTGTCCCTGCTCGACGCCTTCCAGCTTGATGACGTGGTAGCCGAACTGGGTTTTCACCGGACCTGCAATATCGCCGGGCCGCATGCCGAAGAGCGTGTCTTCGAAGGGACCGACGAACATGCCGCGCTGTGCCCAGCCCAGATCGCCCCCTTGTTGTGCCGAGCCCGGATCCTTCGAATTCTGCTTCGCCAGTTCGGCGAAGTCGGTCCCGGACTTCGCCTGCGCAGCGAGTTCTTCCGCCTTCTTGCCGGCCGCCGCGTCGTCCAGGCCATCGGTCGTCGTGACAAGGATGTGGCGTGCATGGCGGCGTTCTGGCGATTCGTATTTTTCCTTGACCTGCTCGTAATAGTCCTTCAGCTCCGCCTCATTCACGGTGACTGCGGCTTCGGATTTTGCGCGCGTCAGCTCGACGTACTGCAGATCGACCGTTTCGGGCAGCAGATAGTCGTCCTGGTGCGAGTCATACCAGGACTGGATCTGCTCATCGGTTACATTGACCTGGGCAGAGAAATCGCTCGTGGGGATCAGGGCGTAGTCGATTTCCCGTTCCTGCTTCTCCAGGGCGAAGCGTCGTTCCAGTTCGTACGGGGCGACGAATGCCGACTGCACCACGCCGCTCTGCAACTGAGCGATCGAGAGGTTGTTACGCAGATCCGCTTCGAACTGGGGTTCGGTGCGGCCCTGCTGGCGCAACAGCATCGCGTAGCGATCGCGCGAGAATTTGCCGTCGACCTGCAGCTCGGGAAACTCGAGGATGCGCTTCGCGAGTTCCTCGTCGCTGATGCGATAGCCGAGCTTGCCGGCCCGCTGCGTAAGAAGCGTGGTGCGCACATGCTCGTCGAGAATCGCCTGCTGCTGTGCCCTCACCAACTCCGGCGGCAACTCACCGCGCATCATCTGTTGCAGCTGCGATTGACGACGCTGCCATGCGCTGCGCACGGTTTCGGAGGAAATCTTGGTTCCGTCGACTTTCGCCGCGAAACCTGTTGCGCCCGATTGGAAATCGACGCCCCAGAATATGAACACCACGGCAATGGCGCTGAGGAAGAAGATGGCAACCCAGCCGCTGGCCTTGTCGCGAATTGATTGGAGCATGGTCGGGAC
>CAZBKC010000675.1:0-1989 GCA_964492345.1 uncultured Steroidobacter sp.
CCCGCGCCGGCGCCGGCACGAACAACATCCCGGTCGGCAAGATGTCGAAGCGCGGTATTCCGGTCTTCAACGCCCCGGGCGCGAATGCCAATGCGGTGAAGGAACTGGTGGTCGCAGGCATGTTCCTCGCGGCCCGCAATATCTGCCAGGCATGGGAATACGTTCGCGCACTCAAGGGCAGCGACCACGGGATCGAGGAAGCGGTCGAGAAGGGCAAGAAGAAGTTCGTCGGCTACGAGTTGCCAGGGCGCACACTCGGCGTGGTCGGCCTGGGCGCCATCGGCGTGGAAGTGGCGAACACGGCGCACGCACTCGGCATGCACGTGCTGGGCTTCGATCCGCAGATCACGGTGCAGCGTGCCTGGCAGCTTTCGTCGGGCGTGGAGCAGGCGCTGTCGCTGGACGATCTTTTTTCCCGCTGCGACATGATCACCGTGCATGTGCCGCTGATTGATGCGACGAAGCACCTGGTGAATGCGAACCGGCTGAGGCTGCTCAAGGACAATGGTGTCGTGCTGAATTTCGCGCGCGCCGGCATCGTGGATGAGGCGGCGATCGTCGAATCGCTCGACAGCGGCAAGCTTGGCGCCTACATCTGCGACTTCCCGACGGCGGCGTCGAAGAATCATCCCAGGGTCGTGGCCCTGCCGCATCTGGGTGCCTCGACCGGCGAGGCCGAAGAGAACTGCGCCGTCATGGTGGCGGACACGCTGCGCGATTTCCTGGAGCACGGCAACGTGCGCAACAGCGTCAATTTTCCCGAGGCCGTCCTGCCGCGTACGCCAGGTGCAGCGCGCATCGCCGTCGCCAACGCGAACGTCCCGAACATGGTCGGGCAGATCTCCACGGCGCTGGCCGGTGCAAATCTCAACATCGCCGATCTGCTCAACAAGTCGCGCGGTGATCTGGCCTACACGCTGATCGACGTCGATGGTGCCGTTCCGGACGATGTCATCGCGAGACTTGCCGGCATCGAAGGCGTTCTCAACGTTCGCAAGGTATAGCTGTGAAGTCCAGGAAGAAGACGACGAAGTCGAAAACGAAGCCCGGCAGGACGACACATGTCGTCGATATCCAGTCGTTCCGCAATCGCATCGACAGCATCGACGAGCAGATCCATCAGCTGCTGAACGAGCGCGCAAAGGTGGCCCAGCAGGTAGGCGCCAGCAAGACAGCGCAGGGCCTTCACACCGCCGATTTCTACCGGCCGGAGCGCGAGGCGCAGGTGCTGCGCAAGGCGATCGAACGCAATCGGGGACCGCTGCGCAACGAAGAGATCGTGCGGTTGTTCCGGGAAATCATGTCCGCGTGTCTGGCTCAGGAGGAGCCGCTCAAGGTCGCATTCCTCGGTCCCGAAGGGACGTTTTCGCAGCAGGCGGTGCTGAAGCACTTCGGCCACTCGGCGCGGGCTCTGCCAATGGGTGAGATTCGCGAAGTGTTCGAGGAAGTACAGGCGGGTCATGCCGACTTCGGCGTAGTGCCCATCGAGAATTCCACCGAAGGCACGGTCAATCACACTCTCGACATGTTCCTGGCGTCGCCGCTCAGGATCTGCGGCGAAGTCGAGTTGCGCATTCATCAGCACCTGATGGGCAGGATGCAGGGGCTGCCACAGATTTCACGCGTGGTCTCCCACCAGCAATCGCTGGCGCAGTGCAGACACTGGCTCGACGAACACTTGCCCGGTATCGAACGAATCACTGCCAGCAGCAATGCCGAGGCGGCAAGGCGCGCCAGGGATGAAGAGGGGACGGCGGCGATCGCCGGCCAGACCGCAGCAGAAGTCTATGGGCTGAACCTTGTCGCCCACGACATCGAGGATCGTCCTGACAACACCACGCGGTTTCTCGTCATCGGACGCAAACTGTTCGACGCCAGCGGCAACGACAGGACGACGCTGCTTTTCTCGGCAGGCGACACGCAGTCTCCCGGCACCCTGCATCGACTGCTGACGCCGCTCGCGCGCAACAACATCAGCATGACGCGCAT
>CAZBKC010000676.1:0-1977 GCA_964492345.1 uncultured Steroidobacter sp.
AGGCGGTCAGCAATGTGGCAATGAAATCGAGGAGCGGGGCACCCGCCCCCGGCCATCAGCCGGCATTCGCGAACGGCCGGTTCAGAGCATTCCACTGGCTTGGGTGCACGTGGCCCGTCACACCACTCCACCGTCCGTGGTCACCACGGCTTCGTCGCAATGCACGTCGAGCATGTGCTATGCCACGGAAACGATGTGCGTGTCACGTACCCTCGCTCGACCGGCGTCTTGACGACGAGCGCCGGGCGCCGGCAGGTTCTGAGCAGACGATCCACGGTGCGGCCGAGCAACAAGGCCTTGAATCGGCTGTGCCCGCGCCGGCCGAGCACCAGCAGCTCGGCGCGCTCCGACACCCACATCAAGGTCTGGAGCGGCTTCGGGGTCGTAGCGGTCGGGGGTCTTGATGAGTGCGCGGGTCTGGTCGGGCACGATCAACCTGGGCACGCCGGCGATGAACTCCAGCGCCTGCACCTGCGCGCCGATCCAGTCGTCGGTGGTCTGGCGCGCGGTGGCGCAGGCGTAGGTGTAGTTCGACGCGCCCAGCGTGGCCACGAAGATCTGCGCTTGGGTGATCTCGCCGGTGGCCGCGTCGATGATGGGCACCGCGCTGCCGGCGTAGTCGATGAACAGCTTCTCGCCGGCGATATGGATCTGGCGCATCGAGCGCTGCTGGCGCAGTGCGAACTCGCGGTACTTGATGCAAAAGCTGGTGTACTTGTAGGCCAGAGGGTTGCCCGTGGCGTATTCCTCCCACAGCAGCATCAAGGTGACGCCGGCTCGCTTGAGCTCATGATGGATCAGCGCGAAGTCCGGCGTCAGCTGGTAGCTGGCACGCGGCACCGCCGGGCGGTACAACCGGGCCTCCAGGTCTTCGTCGCTGAGGGTCTGGGCGGTGTCCCAGTCCACGCCGGCCACCCGGGCCAGCACGACGTACTTGCCGACCAGGCTCTTGGAGATCGTGAGCGCGCGGGCGACCTCGTTGTAGCTCAGCCCGGCCTGCAAATGCAGGCGCAATGTCTCTCGGATTCGTCGCATCGTGACTCTTTTCGTTGGCATCAGGTTGGACCGCAAAAAAGCGGTGAGCCTGAGGCCGTTCAGAAAATCACTTGCGCGCCACCCCCGTCGTCCACGATCCCACTGAAACGGCGTCCACGATCAGACTGAAACACCGTCCACGATCACGCTGAAATCGCGTCCACCATCAGCCTGAAATGCCGTCCACGATGGGCTGAAACACGCAGGTTCAGGAGTCGAACATGGTCGAGCTCAGTGAGCGTACGCTCGAATGCCAAGACTTCCACGAGGCAAACCTTTCATATCAGTCATCGGGCGCATGCGGGCCAGTTGCCGACACACGCCATCGCGCGGGCTTCGGGCCCGGCGATCTGAGGTGTGCGCAAAGAGGGTGGAAGTGATCGCCGGGCTTAGGGATGTGCGGCCGGCAGACAGGTACGTGTCCCAGCCCGGGACCGCAGCGCGGGCGCACGCAGCCCACCAACGGCCGAAGTGGCCGCTTGGCAAGGTGCACCGCGAAGGACAGCGATGAGGGAGATCGAACACATGCCCCGACTGTAGTGGCATCCCGCAGTCGCGCAGTCAATCGACAGCAAGCCGCACTAAAGCGTAGGTGTATTGAGTGGACTGGGCCGCCGTCTGTGCGCCATCTCAGGCGTCCCACAGGTGAGGCCAGTTGGCAGCATGGAGGACCTTCATGCCGTTCGTCACGCCAGGTTGAAGGGCTGCTGACGCACAGTCAAATGCTGCTGAGGTCGCACCTGATGCAACCCAACCACCGCCACATCTACCAGCAGGCTCGGGCGTACGACGTAGCGGCTCTGCGCCAGGTCTGAGGGGACGTCGACCGCGTCAGCGATGCGCGGACCAGTCCTGGTATGCCTTGACGATCACACTCTCGTTCTGGTTCCCCAGGCCCATTTCATTGAGGCGAGCAAACAGTGCGTGAGTGGTCTGGGCGAG
>CAZBKC010000677.1:0-1975 GCA_964492345.1 uncultured Steroidobacter sp.
CCCCTCACCCGCGCTGCGCACGACCTCTCCCCCGGGGAGAGGTGATCACGAAGCTTCGATATCGCGTGCGTCATCCTTGCTGCCTCTCCATCATCCACCGACGCTTCTGCAGCAGTGCGTCCGTCGTCGCATCGAGTGAAACGACGGCGTCATCCACGCTCAGGAGCCCCTGCACTACGCGCTCCGACGCCAGCCGCATCTCCTGTGCGATGCGCTCCCATTCCGGCACTTTCGGCGGCGAACGCACACGGTCGAGCTGTGTCAGAAAGGCCTGCGCATGGCGCGAACGCTCGAGCGCAGGACCCTGCCAGCTGCTGCGACGGGGCGGAATGTTGCCGGTCAGATCGTGGAAACGCTGCTGCGTATCGGGCTGCGACAGATACTCGATCAGCTGCCACGCGCCCGGCTTGTTGCTGGCCGTGCGGAAGATCACCAGGCCTGAGCCGCCCGCCGAAGACATGCCAGGACCGTCCGGACCGGGCATCGGAGCCGTCATCCACGAATCCTGCAATCGCGCGGGCAGACGCTTCCTGAACTCGGGAATATTCCAGGGTCCGGAGATGTAGAACGAAAACAGCCCATTGCCGAACTCGTCCCAGACATTCGACACCTGCGTGTTGGTCATGCGCGGTGCCCAGCCGCGTTCGAAGATCTCCGCATAGAACGCGAGCGTGCGGCGAAAGTCGTCGCTGCGGAAATTGCCGAACCGCCCGCCGTCACGCAGTACCTCGGACGGTTGCTGCAATGCCAACACCAGCAGTGGCTCGAACTCGTTCAGCGGCAGCAGCACCGAATACCGATCCTGACCCACGAGCTGCTTGATCGCGCCGAGCATCTGCGACCACTCTGCCCAGCTCCGGGGCGGCGCGTTGAAGCCGGCATCTGCGAGCAGGTCGGTGCGGTAGTACAGCAGGCGCGTGTCGACATACCACGGGACGGCGAACATGTCCGGGCCGATGCGGTTGGCTGCAAAGACTCCCTCGAAGTAATCGGGCGGCGCAATGACACCGGACGCGCGGATCAACCCGTCAAGTGGTTCGAGCGCATCGAGCGCGGCGAACTCGGGAACCCAGGTGTTGCCCAGCTGACAGACGTCCGGCAACGTTTCGCCTGCATAGGCCGTCAGCAGTTTCTCGTGCGCGGAAATCCATGGCAGACGCTGGATCTCGACGCGAACGGCCGGATTTGCGGCATGGAAGTCCTGCAGCAGTTCGGCGGTCGCCTCTCCCTCGCGCCCGAAAGTCCAGAAGCGCACGACGTCGCTCGATGCGTGGCGCCGGCAGCCCGCCATCATCGCCGCACTCGCGATTCCCGCCAGGACGCTTCGACGCGAAACCGCTGGCAGCGAACTGCGTTTCAAAGGCACGCTCTCGGGTCATCTTCCGGAAACCGGCCTCGGGACCGGCGCCGGCGGCTGCGACAACCAGCCGCCGGTGAAGCCTGCACGCTCCAGGCCGCGACGGATATACGGATTGCGCTGCATGGTTCGCCAGATGACCTCGCTGCGATAGTTCTCGATCATGGCGACGATGGGGCCCTGGTCGATGCCAAGGTAGTCGCTGGCGATCCAGCCGACACCTTCGACGATCCGGCCGTGCCGCAGCGGTACCTCCCCGTAGGTGAAGCTCTGGTTCACGGCATCGAGAAATCCGTAGCGCTGATAAAGATTCTCGCCGAAGCGTGCGCGGAAGGCCCGGATCGTCGGAATCACGATTTCCGGCGCGAAGGCGATGGACCCTATCGCTGCCGTGGGCGCGATCGTACCGTCGTCCACCAACTGCGGCGCAGCTGCCGATCGCGCCGCGTAGGTGAAGAAGCCGCGCTCTTCGTCGTTGAAGATCTGCACCGTGTCGGCGGGACCGTCAGACGCCGACAACCCCCAGATTTCGCTGTCGTAACCGCGCCAGCGCATGAGGTTCTCGATCGCATAGGCACGCTGCGCATAGGTGGCGCGGCGGCTGTTCTCGAAGTAGTC
>CAZBKC010000678.1:0-1974 GCA_964492345.1 uncultured Steroidobacter sp.
CCGCGTGGCTCAACGACAACCCGCAGGACTAGTTCGGCCGGCACGAGTACAAGCTCGCCCAATACCATCTGACGCCCGAGAAGCTGCGCGGGATGTTCGAGCGGTATCTGTCGGCGTACGACGTGGAAGCGGAGGGCTGAGCGGAAGAGAAGATTAGTGAGCCGCAAAGGACCGCATAAAAGAAATTCTCTTCTGATCTCCTTAACTTCTTTTATGCGGTCTTTTGCGGCCGTTCTCCCTCCCTGTCTTTGCGGTACTCTTGATCTCTCTTCAGGGGAGAAACATGACTCAGCGTTTCAACGGCAGACTCGTCGTCATTACCGGTGCTGCGGGCGGCATGGGTCAGGCATTCGCTCGTGCGTTTGCAGGTGAGGGTGCCGCGCTCGTCCTCACGGACATCGATGAGAAGGGGCTGGATGCGGCGGCGACGTCGCTGCGCGGGCAGGGAGTGAAGTGTTCGACCCATCGGGTCGATCTCGCGAGCGAGGCGGGGATTGCCGAACTGGGTTCGAAGCTGCTCGGCGAGCATCCGCGCATCGATGTGCTCATCAACAACGCGGGCCTGGCGTACGGCGAAGTCGCCACGGGATTCGCCGATCTCACCCAGGAGAAGTGGCTGAGGTTTTTCGCGATCAACACGATCGCTCCGCTGCGGCTCGCGCAAGTCTTGCGGCCCGCGCTCGCCAGTGCGCGCGGCAACATCGTCAACATCACTTCCATGGCCAGCTACCTGCCGGGTACGGCTTACGGCGTGACCAAGGCGGCGTTGAACGCGATTACGTTCGGCATGGCCGGTTCTTTCGGCAACGATGGTGTCCGCGTCAACGCCATTGCGCCCGGCATCATGGAAACGCCAGCCTCGCGCGACAGCCTGCCGGCGGAAACCTACGCGCGCGTGCAGGGCCAGCAGATCCTGAAACTGCATGGCACGGCGGACGACATCGCCTCCCTCGCGTTGTTCCTCGCCTCCGACGACGCCCGCTTCATCACCTGCGAGATCGTGACCTGCGACGCCGGTAACCGGCTGCGCGGCTGGCGCGGCTGATGGCGCGCTGATCGTCATTCCGCCACCATCGCGGCATGACGGAATCCACGGTCGACATTCCCGGTGCAAGGCTTCACGTCGACATTCGCGGTGATCGACCGCGCGCAGTCTTCGTGCACGGCCTGGCCGGCGATCTGCACACCTGGGATCCGGTATGGGGCGAGCTGGGTCCGTCGCTCGCCGCACTGCGTTACGACCTGCGCGATCACGGCGCTTCGATCAGCCGGTCGCGGCCTTTCAATCACGCGACCGATCTACTGAATCTTCTGGATGCCGTCGGCATCGATCGCTGCGATCTGACCGGTGTGTCGATGGGCGGCGGTATCGCACTCAACTTCGCTCTCGAACATCCGGACCGCGTCGCGCGGCTGATACTCATCAGTCCCGCCATCGTCGGCTGGGAATGGTCGGAATCGTGGCGCGCGCTCTGGCGTCCGATTGCTGCGCAAGCACGGGCCGGCGCGCTCGATGAGGCGCGGCAGTCGTGGTGGCAGCATCCGCTGTTCGACACGACTCGCGTCGGCCCGGCTGCGGACGCACTGCGCGATTCGATCATGAGGTTTTCCTGCGCGCCCTGGATTCGCGACGATCACGAACCGCTGCTGCCCGACATCGAGCGCGTACACACGCTGCGGATGCCGACCGTGTTGATGAGCGCGGGACGCGACCTGGACGACTTCAGGCTCATTGCGGATCTGATTGCGGCCAGTGCGGGCGAGGTGGTCCAGCGCGTCGACTTTCCCGAGTGCGGGCATCTGATTCATCTCGAAGATCCGCAGGGGTGCGCGGCGCGTGTTCGGGAGGCTCTGATTTAGGCGGGTCAGTCCCAGTTTGGGAGTTCAGTGCCGGCATTGAGTGACGTGCCTTGGGTCCGTCGCGGCTTTCGGGGACGCCGTGAACCCATCCATGGGGGCTCTGGCGAAAACATC
>CAZBKC010000679.1:0-1972 GCA_964492345.1 uncultured Steroidobacter sp.
CGATAACCGCGCTGTTGCCAACGCACTCGTGGGCGTAGGTTATGAATTCGGCGAGGGCAGTACGCTGCGCTGGACCAATATGTACATTCACGACACGCTGAAGCGGGCCGACCTCGGGGAAGGTACACAGAACAGTCAGCGGCCCGGCGTCGATTTCCAGGAGCAGGCCACGGCGTTGTACGAACGAACCTTGTTGAGTACGCAACTGACGGGCAGTTTCAACCTCGATCCCGTGAGGCTCGGCGCCCGGGCGTCCTATTCAGTATCCGAGCGCGACGCACCGTACGAGCTGAAGATCGGCTACTCGCGCAGCAACCAGGCGGCAAGTCCTTATGGCGCCTATTTCATCAACCGTCTGGATAACGGCCAGACCGGGTATGCCAACATGGCGTTTTCGGAGCTTGACGAAGCCATGTGGTCGGCGGGTGCGGATATCACCGCCCAGATTCTGCCGCGGTTGGTATTGTCGGCGGGCCTGGATATCACGGACACGGACCGCGATTCGATGCGACGGTCATTCCAGTTCGTGGCCCCGTCGAGCTTTCCGAGCGGCGTCGCCATGTTTCGGCCCGATTATCTGCTGAGTCCGGCAGTCATCGACTTCTACGACATCGGCCTGATCGAGACGACGGAAACGGATCCGGCGTTCAACGCCACGTTGCGGACCGAAGCGGCGTACGGTCAGCTGCAGGCGGAGTTGATCGACGGCCTGGAACTGAGCGCCGGCGTGCGGTATGAGCACGGCGAGCAGAACGTCCGTCCGCTGCAGGTCTTCGATACGCTGACCAACTCCGGCGCCTCGACCAACATCGAGAACGACTATGTGCTGCCAGGGGGCACGATCACCTGGAAGTTCCGCGAAGACATGCAGGTGCGCTTCAACGCATCCAAGACAATTGCGCGTCCGCAGTTCCGCGAGTTGATGTTCCAGCGCTACTTCGATCCGGAGACCAATCGCACCTATCGCGGCAATCCGTTGTTGACGGACAGCGAGTTCGTCAACGCCGAGGCTCGTTACGAATGGTACTTCGATCCCGAGCAGCGCTTCTCAATGGCAGGCTTCTACAAGAAGATCGACAGCCCGATCGAAGCGTTTACCGGCTTCAACGACAACGACCCGGAGACCAGCTTCGCCAATGCACCCGAAGCTGTTCTGTATGGAGCGGAACTGGAAGTGCAGAAGTACTTCCCGCTCGGTGAATGGTTCGAGGGACAGTTCCTTGGCTCGCGCCGCGCGGTAGTAATCGGCAACTACACGTACACCGAGTCGAAGATCAACGTGGAAGACGGCGATACCGTCAGCGTGTACGGTACGGCTACACAGCCGGCGAGCAACTTCTTCGTGGACGGCACTGCGTTGACCGGTCAGTCGGATCACCTGATCAATCTGCAACTCGGACTGGAGAACTCGGGACGCCTTTCGCAGCAGACCATTCTCGTGTCGTACGCGAGCGACCGTGTGACCAGCCGCGGTGCGGCGGGTCTGCCGGACATTTACGAATCTCCTGGCTGGCGTGTTGATTTCGTCGCGCGTGAGGCGTTCAGCCTGTTCGACACCGATATGGAAGCCAAGCTCGAGGTCCGCAACATTTTCGGACAGGGCTACGAGGAGTCGCAGGAGCGCGACGGAAACACTGTCTACTACAACAAGTATGACGTGGGGACGCAGTTCGCTGCGTCGTTGACCATCAGCTTCTGATGAAGGGGGAAATCGGATAACCGGACTGGCGAACGCATCGAGTGTGACCATGAGATAACGAGTTCGTCATCTTGCGTTCACAAACGCAAGCATGCGTGCGGTCGATCCGAGTCTGTTGAAATCTTTCTGTAACAGAGCGCCGGTATAAAACGCGTCACCGACCCGCGCGGCCATCTAAGGAAGGTCTGATTTACTCCGTCACCCCCGCGAAGGCGGGGGTCCATCTTGCTGATTCGGATGGATTCCCGCCTTCGCGGGAATGACGAACAAGAG
>CAZBKC010000680.1:0-1820 GCA_964492345.1 uncultured Steroidobacter sp.
AACAACAGCGCGCACGCGGCAAAATGGTGTACATATACATCTTTGATCGCCGCTTGCGGCGCAACTGGTTCTCGTCATGCCGTTCCGCGTCTTCACGATTCCCGTCTCTCACGGTTCTGCGGCGGAAGCGGAGTTGAACGCCTTTTTGCGCACCCACAAGGTTCTTCAAGTCGACCGCCGGCTGATCGACGAGGGCGCGTCGTCGTTCTGGACGTTCTGCGTGGACTACGCTGATCCGACGCCGAGTGGAAGTGGCGTGGCATCCGATCGCACGGGTTCAACCAGGCCGCGGGTGGATTATCGCTAGGTTCTCACCGCGGATGAGTTTGTGCTGTACGCGAAACTTCGCGACGTGCGGAAACAAATCGCGCAGACCGAAGGGGTGCCGGTCTATATGGTGTTCACCAACGAGCACCTGGCGAAGATGGTGCAGAAGCGGATCGCGACGCAGGCGGGGCTGGAAGAGATTGCCGGGGTTGGCGATGCGCGCGTCGTGAAGTACGGGGCGCGCATGCTGGACTTCCTTCACACGCTGTGGAACGGATCGCATGCGGCGGACGGGCAACCTGTTTGACCGGATCCTCGAGCGTGACAACCTGCGCACGGCGGCGTGCCGCGCGCTGATGGGAAAGCGCCACCGACCGGAAGCACGTCGTTTCGTGGCGCATCTTGAGCAAAACCTTGCGCGGCTCCGCGATGGACTCGCCACGGGGACATATCCCGTGGGCCGGTCTTCGCAATTCGTGCTGCACGATCCGAAGGAGCGGGTCATCACCGCGCCGTGCTTCGCTGAGCGCGTGCTGCACCATGCCGTCATGAATGTCTGCGAGCCGGTCTTCGACCACTGGCTGATCGACGACACATACGCCTGCCGCAAAGGAAAGGGGCGCATCGCGTGTCTGCTGCGGGCACGCGAGCATTCGCGCCGGCATCCGTTTTTTCTGAAGCTCGACATCCGGAAATACTTCGACAGCATTCCGCACGCTGTTCTGACCGATCGCATCGGGCGATTGTTCAAGGAGCCTTCGCTGCTGGCCCTGCTCGCACGAATCATCGGCGCGTTTCGAGCTTCTCTGGGGCGCGGCCTGCCGATCGGCAGCCTGACGTCGCAACACTTCGCCAACTTCTACCTGGGCTGGTTCGACCGTTTCGTCAAAGAGCGCCTGCGCGTGCGCGGGTACGTGCGCTATATGGACGACATGGTCCTCTGGGGAGGAACGACGGCTGAGCTTCTGACGCACGTCGACTCGTGTCGAAAGTTCCTGGCCGACGAACTGCAACTCGACCTCAAGCCGTGGTGGATCAACCAGACGCATTTCGGCATCGATTTTCTGGGATACCGCGTGTTTTCGACGCACCTGATTCTGAACCGCCGCAGCCGCGTGCGGTATCGCCGCAACCTGATGAAGCTCGAATTGTCGTATCTTGCCGGCGAGATCGACGAATCGACGCTGCAGCAGCGGGCGACGGCGCTGACGGCCTTCACCCGGACGGAAGGAGTGAAGAGTTGGCGCTTCCGGACGCGAGTGATAGAACGGCTTCCGGTCGGCGGTCACACGGCTCGAACCGGGTGAACCGGGGCGGGAGCTGGAACAACAGGCCGCAGAACGTGCGGTCTGCGAACCGGAACAGGAACACGCCGGAGAACCGGAACAACAACCTGGGCTTCCGCGTCGCCCCAGCTCCATCAGAAGGACGGAGTTCCCTGACGGAACCGACCGCCGTCCTGTCCCGCGGGGGTTTGGCTCGCAAGGGCCGGGCGTCCGCAGGCGAAATCGACGATCCGACCGCCCGGAGCGTTCGGCTTTGCCTACCAGCAC
>CAZBKC010000680.1:1830-1970 GCA_964492345.1 uncultured Steroidobacter sp.
CGCCTCGTCGAACCGGGCCTGCACTCGCTCTCACTCCCGCCGGTCGAGCTCGGGCGAGAGGAGCCGCAGGTGATCAGGAGGCGCCACCGAGTGGAAGTCCCCCTCGGCCCCGAACGCTGCCAAAAAACGCGACCGCCCGG
>CAZBKC010000681.1:0-1961 GCA_964492345.1 uncultured Steroidobacter sp.
CGGAAGTCGCGCAGCAGCGAGCAATCGGTCACTTCCGCCTCGGCTGCCAGCCAGTCGTCGAGCTCATAGCCGGGCTCGAATCCGCGTCTCTCGGCCCGGTAGTAGGCGGCTTCAGCGATTGCGGCCTGGCGTTCATTGGGCGCTTCCGGGGCGCTTGCGACGGGAACCCGCGGATTGCGGCGCCGTGCCTTCGCCTTGCCTTCGCGCTTCGGCGCGTGAGATTCACGAGTTGCAGTCATGGAGCACCTCCCATCGATGGACCAGCCGATACAGTCGCGACGAAGTGTTCCGCAGATATCCCGGAACGCGAATGCGGAGATCCGCGTAATACCACGGTGGACAGCCCGGTACCGGGACGCTCAGGCCGTCGCCGCAACACGACGCAGCAACACAAAGGCAGCGGCACTCATGACGCCAGCCACCACTGTGGCAATGGGGAACGATCGGCGCGACGCTATGACGGGACCTCACCGGGATCGGTCATCGCCATCCTCGGGGACGTCGCGGACCAGCAGCACCGGCACCTTGGCCGTACGCAGCACCAACTCGGCGTCGCTGCCCAGCACCACACGCCGGACACCGCGGCGACCGTGCGTCCCCATGACGATCAGATCCGCCGGCCATTCGTCCGCCGCTTCCAGAATCAGCTTGGCGACGCCGCCGCCGATCGTTTCGATGAGCGTGGACTGGAACGGCACCCCCGCCTTGCTCACCTGCGTCGCCGCCGTTTCCAGGATGCTCTGTCCCATGACGCGCATCGACTCGATGACGGGCTTATATGTCTGCGGCGGGGCGTAGGGCGTTGCGAAAACGAACTCGTTCACGACATGAACGAGTTTCAGGCTGCCCCCGGTCGTGCGGGCCAGGCCGATGGCCTCCTGCAATCCGCGTTGGGACGGGGCGCTGCCATCGATGGGAACGAGAATACGCTGGTACATCGGCACGACTCCCATGTTAAGTGCAATGTCACTTACTTGACGAGTTGACGGTTGACAGTTGGGGGTTGACGGCCAGAAAAATGCCTTCCTTGCCGACCGTCAACCGTCAACCGTCAACGGACAACTGTCAACCCGCTTAGCTAAGCGCCATTGATGTTTTAAGTGTGCAATCTTCACTCAATGTCCCGCGACTCCGCGAGCCCCGGCATTCGGGATTCCCCGGAATGAGTAAGTGTCGCGCCCGGCCTTGCCGCGTGATGGGTTCAACCCTCGCCGTCGGCAGCGGGCAGATCGAATGGCTGACAGCCGACCGCCCGGATCACGGCGTGATCGCGATCTTCAGCACACCGTCTCGCTGATGGGAGAACAGTTCGTAGGCCGCTTCGATGTCGTCGAGCCTGAAGCGGTGCGTGACGAGCGGCTTGAGATCCGCTCTCCCGGAGGCAATGACATCCATCAGGCGGCGCATCCGTTCCTTGCCGCCGGGACAGAGCGTAGTGACGATCTTGTGATCGCCCAGACCGGCGGCGAATGCGCCGAGCGGAATCGTGAGGTCGCTGGAGTACACGCCCAGGCTCGATAACGTGCCGCCCGGTCGCAGCACCCGCAGGCACGCTTCGAAGGTCGCTTGCGTACCGAGCGCCTCGATCGCAACGTCGACACCGCGACCGCCGGTCAGGCGCAGGATCTCCTCGACGGGATCGGCTTTGCGAAAATCGACGATGTGATCGGCGCCGAGCCGCTGTGCGATGCTCGCCCGCTCCGGAACCGTTTCGACGCCGATGACGGTCGTGGCTCCCATCAGTCTTGCTCCGACAGTAGCGCACAGGCCGATCGGCCCCTGAGCGAACACCGCCACCGCATCGCCGATGCGCACGCCGCCGCTCTGTGCGCCGCTGAAGCCGGTCGACATGATGTCGGGGCACATCAGAACTTCTTCGTCGGTGAGTCCGTCCGGAACCGGCGCCAGATTCGCCATCGCGTCGGGCACGCGCACGAACTCGGCCTGACAGCCATCGATGG
>CAZBKC010000682.1:0-1959 GCA_964492345.1 uncultured Steroidobacter sp.
CACCGGCCCGAGCTTGCTCGTCGCGGAGGGGCGGCTGAACACGAAGGGTCAGGCCGTTGTGTCGCGCTCGAAGACCGGACGCGGCAAGGTTACCGCGCCGATCTTCCTGTTGGTGCCGCAGGTGAAGCTGCCGAAGAGGTTGGACCTGGACCGCGACGCCGAGCGGGCGGTGGACGGTCTGCCGGGGCTGATCGTGGCGCACTGGGTGGATTCGAAGCTGTAGCGCCAGCAATGCGGACAAGGCTGTATTTCAGATTTTCGCAGACTTCGCGACAGATATCGGTTTTGTGCCCAACCGCGGCAGCGATTTCGGGTCAGAAAGATGGCGTTGCCCTACGGTCTTGCGCAAAGAGTTTCTCCACAATGGCGCAAAGGCTAAGGACGCCTTTGTCGTCCAGGTGGCGTCCCATGATTTGCAGCCCGATCGGTCGGCCATCCCGGGTGAAACCAATGGGCACCGAGGCGGCAGGCAACCCGGTGAAATTGGCGAGCGCGGAGAACGGAACCCATGACGACGGTGGCAGCATCTGCCCTGCAATCTTGTCAGGGCCGTAGGTATCAATCGGAAAGGCGGCACTTGCGGTTGTGGGGGTCAGCAGAAAATCGAAATCACGCATGAAGTCCGCAGTGATATTTGCGATGCGCTTGCGTTCCATGATGGCGGCCGTGAACTGGTCCCCGGTCCAGGTTCGCTCAAGGATGCTTCCAATCCAGCCATCCAGTTCAATGCCCTGCTCCGCAGCCATGGCTTTCAGGCCAGCCCGGTCCGTCTCAAGCGCAACAAGCGTGTCGAGTAGTCCTTCGGTGTTGCCAACGGCCGGGTAAGCACACTCAACATGGCTGATTGCCGTCCTCAGACGCTCAACAGCCTGTTCAAAAACAGAGCGAACTTCCGGATCCACGATCGCAAACCCGAGGTTGCCCGAATAGGCGATGCGGGCATTTGCCATTGTGTCCAAGCCACCCAGAACCCAGTCACCACTCTCCGACGGAATAGAGTGACGGTCGTAGGCTGAGGGGCCGGATATTACGGAAAGCGCAAGTGCTGCATCGGTTGCATTTCGGGTCAAGGGGCCGATGTGTTCAAGACTCTCCCAACCGGACTGTCCGGGGTAGCGAGGATCGCGACAGCTTGGGTAAAGGGGCACGCGTCCCCACGATGGTTTCATACCGAAGACGCCGCAAAGTGAGGCCGGGATGCGTATCGAACCGCCGCCATCGCTACCCAGGGCCAATGGAACCATGCCCGTGGAAACAGCTACTGCTGAACCTGCGCTCGACCCACCCGGCGTCAGAGCCACATTCCAGGGATTGCGGGTTGTGGGGAAAACGTGATTGTGGCCAACGCCGCCATAGCCGAATTCGGACGTATTCGTTTTGCCGATGATTGTCGCACCAGCCTTTCTGAGGCGTTCGACGACTATGTCATCTTGCTCAGGCACAAAATCCGCATAGAGACGTGATCCAAAAGTTGTTCGCATCCCTCGGGTGCAAATCAGGTCTTTCACGGCGACCGGAACCCCCGCCAGTGGTCCCACAGGCAAACCGGCGGAAAGGCGACGGTCGGTTTCATCGGCCTGCTCCAGGGCCGTCTCGTCCACTGTGCAAAAGGCATGCAGGCCGTGGTCAAGCTCCGCGATCCGGGACAGCGAAGCTTCCGCAATCTCGCGAGCGGTCCACTGACGCTGGGTGATTGCGTCGGTGAGTTCAAACAGGTTCAGACTTAATGACGTGTTCTTTGACAACCGATCAAGTTCCCTCTTCTGGGGCAGTGCCATGCGTTTCTCCATCTTCTTTCGGCCAGACTATGCGAGAAGTGGATGAACCGCAGCCCCGAGCGTGGATGTCCGCAATGGGGTCAAAGCCGACCTTCTCCGCACCAGCCTCATAGTCGATAAACATGCCCACCACCCGCGAAACCATCCTCACCGCGCTGTATGCGCGGCTCTCGGCGCTGCC
>CAZBKC010000683.1:0-1958 GCA_964492345.1 uncultured Steroidobacter sp.
CACGCTCCGCATGTCAGGAGGCTCGGGTATGGCACCCTCGTCACGTGATCGACTCTGCGTCGATCTGCATGGTCTGAAGGCCGCGCTCGTTGAGCGCGCGAGGCAGGCCGGTACGTCGCCCTCGGGTTGGGTTCGGGCGACGCTTGCACAGGCTCTGAAGGACTCCGCTGAGCCTGACATCGAGGCTAGGCAACCTCGGCTCGAAGCGCGCGATGGCAGCCGCGTGCGGCTCACGTTGCGCATGTCCCGCGCCAACGCATCTGCGGTCCTGGCTGCCGCCCGCATGGCGGGGCAGCCTCCAGGCGACTTCGTCGCTGACTTGCTTGCGGGCCAACCGGTACTGATGTCGGCCAGCGACCGCGCCGAAACCCTCGGGGCGCTGATCGCAGCGTGCGCCGAACTGTCCACGTTCAGCCGTAACCTGAGCCACCTGGTGTCGCTACTGCGGCAAGGTGCCTTCCGGCCTGCGGAGGAGTACCGGCCGATGTTGACCACGTTGAGCATCGACGTACGCGAGCACCTCGATCACCTCACCCGTGCGCTCGTCGAGCTGCAGCCCCGACGGGGCAGCGGGATGCAGCAGCGCCGCAGCGGCCCAGCGCAGCCAGGAGCACGGTCATGAGTCAAGGTCAGAACGTCGACGGCGTTCTGCTGCAGTGGGGCGACCGGCTTTTCTATCCGGGCAACCGGATCGTGCACACCCGACAGCAACCCAAGCTCAGCGGGCTCGCCGCGCATCAGCGCGCCGCCGCCATTCGAGCGCGCATCGAGGCGACCGTGGTGCGTCGGGCGCCGCAGGTGATGGTGAAGGTCACGGGCGGTGGACGCGGCATGAAAGCCATCGCAGCCCACTTCAGGTACATCAGCAAGAACGGGCGCCTCGACATCGAAGACGACCGTGGCGACATCTCACGCGGCAAATCAGCGCTGCACGGGCTGGCGGAAGACTGGCGCTATGGCGGTACCTTCATCGACGACATCGGCGACCGGCGGGAGGCCTACAACGTCATGTTGTCGATGCCCAGGGGCACCGACCCGCTGGCGGTGCAGCGTGCGGCGCGCGAGTTCGCCAAGGTCGAGCTGGCGGACCATAAGTACGTGATGGTGCTGCACGACCATCAAGCCAACCCGCACATGCACATCAGCGTTCGGGCTGAGTCCCGGCATGGCAAGCGTCTGAATCCGCGTAAGGCCGACCTGCACCGATGGCGAGAGACCTTTGCCGAGAAGCTGCGTGATCAAGGGATCGAGGCCGAAGCGACGCGCCAGGCGACCCGCGGGCGGGACAAGAACTACGACACCCTGTGGCGGGTGAAGGCCCGGCAAGACGGGCGCCTGAGAACCACGCGCCCGGGGTCCAAGGCCACGGCCGCGGCGAAGGCGACGCGGGCGCAGGCCGTCGAAGCCTGGATGCACGTGGGCAAGGCACTGGCGATGTCCGGGGATGCGGACGACCGCAAGCTGGCAGGCGCCATCGCCGCGTTCATCAAGGAGATGCCGACCAGTCAGGCGGCTGTTCGGCAACGGGCCGCGCCGGAAGTGGCGCCGCAGCCCATACCGATCGACATCGGCCCGCAACGGTGAGGGGCCAATCTCCTAAGATCATGCAGGCGCCGGCTACTTCCCCTGTATCTCCATCGCCGCCTTGTACTCAGCGGCGAAGTCCACGCCTGTGTCCATCGTCGGATCGATCTGCTGGATTGCGGTGTACATGATGGCCAGCAGCTGCAGGCCCGAGAACTTGCCGGGCAGCTCCTTGAGGCTGTACTTCTCGTCCGGATCGTTGATGTCCAGACCGCTCCGTCCGAGGATGGCAATTTCCAGCGTAATGGCCTGGCGCTTCTGCGCGCCTTGCTTCATGAAGGTGTCCAGCGCGCCCGCGATGTACATCATCACGTCGGGCCGGAAGCCGCCGACGGAGTTGGACTTCACCTGCCGGTGGGCGAACGCGGTGCGCG
>CAZBKC010000684.1:0-1957 GCA_964492345.1 uncultured Steroidobacter sp.
TTCGAAGAAGAAGCGGATGTCCTTGCTCAGCAGGGGATCGCCTTCGAGCGAGGCGGAGATCGATGTCTTGATCGGTGCGATCGCGATCCTCTGATCGGCGAACAGGCCCTTGCCGGCCAGCGCGTCCAGGAAGGCGCTGCGAACCGCGACCGAGTTCATGGGCATAGGCGCTTCGATTCGATGAACTCGACCAGGCCCGCCGAGTCGCGTTCGACAAGATCCTTCTTGATGCGTGTGAGGTCCTGCGCGCCGAGTACGCGCTTTTCATGTGCGCGAACCTTGGTCAGGCTCTCCAGCGCCGACACGGTCACGCCGGTGAGCGCTGCGGCGAGCTGGCCGGGATTCGCATCGGCGGCGAACGCCGCCGCGTGCTGCGATCGCAGGATGGTCAGTGCGCGTTCGAGCGCCGCCGCGTCGGGCAGCGCAACGCGAATGCGTGCAGTGTGAGCGTCGAAAGCCACCTGCGGTTCGACGTCATTGAGATTGTCGGCAATCAGGATGCTGGTGAATGCCAGCTCGACGAACGGCGATTCGCTGGCCCACTCGCGCAGCAGGCTGGTCAGGCTGCCGTGTTCGTAACCTGTGCCGTCGGCCGGCGCGATCTGATCGATGCCGCGAATGATGACGGCGACATTTTCCTTCGGCTCCCTTCCCAGCGCGCGCAGGTTGCCCAGGTACCGCAGGTACCGGCTGATGTACTGGATCGCTGCGAGCGGTTCACGCGGCGCCCGCTTCAGATCGGCGCCCGACCATTGCTCGACGAGCTCGCCGCCACGTTCGATCGTGAGCCCGTTGCCCAGATCGTAGGCAAGCACGATCTGGAACGCGGCGAGCAATTCGTTCTCCAGATAACCGGCGAGATTGACCAGCCGGCTGCCCACGGCAATCCGGTCATGCACGTTGCCAACACCGGTACGGAGTAGGGACGGCAGGCGAGGCACGGTTCGCTGCCGGCAAGTGGCGGCTGCCGACCGGCCGATCCCGGACCGACTGGCTATACTGCCGGCATGCCTGCACCGATCGGTACTGCGCCCCTGGCGCCGCCACACTTGAGTGAAATGCTCGAACTCGAGCAGCTCGACAGCAACCTGTTTCGCAGTCGCGCCAACCAGGAAAACATGAACGGTTCGCTGTTCGGCGGGCAGATCCTCGGACAAAGCCTCAAAGCCGCGGCCCTCACGGTCGATGGCGCGCGTCATGCGCATTCATTGCACGGCTATTTTCTGCTCGCGGGTGCGCGCGACATTCCTGTCATCTACGACGTCGAACTCACGCGTGACGGCGGCAGTTTCTCGACGCGGCGCGTCGTGGCACGTCAGCGCGCCAAGACCATCTTCCACATGGAACTGTCGTTTCACCGGGAGGAAACAGGCTACGAACATGCCGCGACGCTGGATATCGATGTGCCCGACCCGGAAGGACTCATGAGTACCGAGGAACTGGCGAAGAAATACTCGGCGCTGCTGCCGAAGGACTCGCCGCCGCTCGAAAACTGGCCGTCGCTCGTCGAGTTCCGGCCCGCCAACCCGGAAGAATTCGTGCGCAGGACGACGGCGGCACGCGGTCTGTACTGGATCCGCTCGTCCTCGAAACTGGCCGACGACCCCACGACACAACTCGCCGGTGCGGCCTATCTGTCCGACTACTTCCTTCTCAGCAGCGCACTGCTGCGCCATCCCGAAGCGACCCGTTCCGATGTCCTGCTCGCGAGTCTCGATCACGCGATGTGGTTCCATCGTCCCTGCCGTTCCGACGACTGGCTGCTGTTCGACGCGACGAGTCCCTTCATGGGCGGTGCCCGCGGCTTCGCCCGCGGCGAGGTCTACGATCGGCAGCGCCGCCTGGTGGCCTCGGTGGCGCAGGAAGGACTGGTGCGGCCGATGAACCGGAGAAGTTGATCGCTCTCTGCTCCCCCTTCCCCCGCTTGCGGGGGAAGGTTGGGATGGGGGCGCGGACG
>CAZBKC010000685.1:0-1945 GCA_964492345.1 uncultured Steroidobacter sp.
GAAGGTCTGCACACAGCATCCGGAGATGCATCTGCAGATCCGCGAGGAGGGCAGTGCGGTCCTGAACGATCTGCTGGTGAAGGGGCGTATCGAGCTGTCCATTTCCCCGACGCGTCCGGATGGCGAAGCGATCGTCGGCGAGGAGATTCTTTGCGAGCAGCTCATCCTGATGTATCCGGCCGGCTGGGATATTCCGGAGGACGCGGCGCTCGCCGATCTGGCGGCGTTGCCCTGGGTGGTGCCGCGCCAGCCGAACTCGATCCGGACCATCGTCGATGCCGTGTTCGCCGCGGCGAGCCTGACGCCGCGCGTCGCCGTCGAACTCGATTCGCTGCAGAACGTGATGGAAACGGTGCGCCGCGGTCTGGGCGTCGGCGCCATGGTTACCGGCGTCATCAAGGAAGATCTCGCCGCCGGCTCGCTCAAGGCGCGCACGCTGGGCGACCGGCCGACACTGCGTCCCATGTTCCTGTCGCACCGGCGCAGTCCGACGCTGACGCCGCCGGCACAGTTCGTCTACGACATCCTGCGCGAGATCGGTGCGGAGCTGCGGATGGAGGAGCCGGCGGGGAAGAAGGGATAGCCCGAGAGAGGAACGCCGCAAAGGACCGCATAAAAGAAACGAATATCGGGTCCGATCCTCGATCGATCATTCCGCCAGATTCTGTCCGGTCGCGCTGCTGTCTCCAGCATCATTCATCTTTTTTTCGGTCTTTTGCGGCCTCTTCTCTTCAATGAGATAGGTTGCAGTGCAAACCATTTATGTTTGCAAACACTTGCCGCTCCACTATGCTCCGCCTGCACCGCAAGAGTGCCGGGGAGACCAGATGCGCCTGACGCGACTGCCGATCGAGATCACGACGCTGCTGTATCTGGTGATGTACGTGCCGTACATCCTCATCACGCGGCATCTGACGACGGTTCCCAACGAGGAACTGGGGCGGCCGTATACCGGACTGGAGATTCTTCCGGCGACGCTGCTCATCGGCATCGTCATGCTCGTGCTCTTCGTCTGGCTGTCCGGCTGGTGGCGCTCCGCACATCGATACCGGATCGGGGGCCTGAGCGTTCCGGGGCCGACGCGCTGGACATTCCTCGCCGGCATCGGCACCAGCCTGCTGCTGTTCACAGTGCCGCTGTCGCTCACCTTCGAGGACGTCAGCATTCCGTTCATGCAGTTGCTGATGCGGGGCGATGTCCTGATCATCGCGCCGGTCGTCGACCTGATTGCCGGTCGTCGCGTGCGCTGGTATTCGTGGGTGGCGCTGGTGCTGGTCAGCATCGCAATGGCGCTCACGATGTGGGAGCGGGGCGGGCTGCACATGCCGCCGCTCGCCATCGCGGCCGTCGTGCTCTACACCATCGGGTATTTCATGCGGTTGTCGGTGATGACGCGCGTCGCCAAGAACGGCAACGAGGATGCGCTGCGCGGCTACTTCGTCGAAGAGAAGATCGTCGGCATGCCGCTGGCCGTCATCGGCCTGGTGCTGGTCACGCTGTCGCCGCTGGCGAATCAGGGATCGGAACTCAACTGGGGGTTCGTGCAGGTGTGGAGCAGCGATGCACTCTGGCCGTTGTTCTGGCTGTCCGTCGTGTTCACCGGCATCGCGGTGTTTGCGGCATTGATCCTGCTGGATCCACGCGAGAACACCTTCTGTGTGCCGTTCGAGCGGGCGGCCAGCATCCTGGCGGGAACGGCAGCCGCCTACCTGCTGGCCATCTTCTACGGCGCGCCGTATCCGACGCGCATGGAAGTGATCGGCATGATCCTGCTGATCGCCGCCATCGCCCTGCTGTCGCTGGCGCCCCGCTGGGAGGCGGCACGCGCGGCGCAGGTAAAGCTCACGGCGGCTGCGTCGTGATGCGGAAGGAAAGGAGCCGCAAAAGACCGGCCGCCTCAACTGATCAGCGCAACACTTTCTGAAAGCTTCTCTGCCGGTGTTCG
>CAZBKC010000686.1:0-1943 GCA_964492345.1 uncultured Steroidobacter sp.
AGAAGCTTTCAGAAAGTGTTGCGCTGATCAGTTGAGGCGGCCCCGCATAAAAGAAATCAGGGGTTCGGAAGAAGAAATTTCCCTTCTTTTATGCGGTCTTTTGCGGCTCTCCCTCCCCTTCCGAAATCAACTCAACGAAGGCCGCCCACTTTCCGGCTGGTTCATTCTCGCCGCGAGCGCGGCGAATTTTTCCGGGCGGAGTGTGCCGTGCAGGGTCAGGCGCACGATTTCGCGCGTGAAGCGCTCGGTCATTTCCCGGCGTTCCCTGGCCGTCCGCGCCTGGGCGTGAACCCATACGGGCCACAGGAAGGTCCCGGCCAGCATCAGTATCGAATGCACTTCCACATCGATGCCAGGCTGCGCCTCATCGGACTTGGCGAACCGCTCCATCATCGTCCGGTAGGTGCGCCAGAACTTGTCGTTGGCGGGCTGCCGTGAATTCAGCAACTCGTAGAGCCAGACACGCCCCAGTTCCGGGTTGCGCATCGCGAATTCGGCAAGTTGCCGGATCACTGCTTCCACATTGACCGCCTCTTCCGCCTGATGACTGGCAAGGATGATGTCGCTGATCACTGCGTCATGGAGGCTCTCGCTGACCCAGCCTGCTGCCGCATCGATGAGCTGCTCCCGCGTCTGGAAATGGTGATATGCGGTTCCGCGATTCACGCCGGCGTGGCGCGCAACCTCCGCGACACTGAGACCTTCTGCGCCATCCCGCGACATCATTTCGCGTGCTGACTTCAGAATGGCCTCGCGGGTCTCCTGCGGATCCCGTCGTCGCCGACGCGGCTTTGCATTCTTTGGGGTTCGCTGCGCCATGGTCTCCTGACGTCCGGAGCGACGTCGGCACCGGGTGACGCGACGCGCTGGGCAGCCAATGTAAGGCTCGCAGTAAGCCTGAGTGCGCAGTCGGCGATGCCTGCACCTGCCAGTCCCTGATCTCCTAGAATCCCACCCACAGGCACACCCAAAGAGGCACTGGAACAATGATGTCGCGCAGATACCTGATCGGTTCTTCCCTGGCCGCCGCTGGCTCTGCCTCATTCGCCGAGGCAGCCGCGAGTTCATCGGCGCCGGTCGCAACCCGATTTGCCTTCGAGGCTCACGTCACGGTGGAAACACCGCTGGTTGTAGGCCCCGCCCCGCTCGGACTGCGGCGCATCGTCCCGATCACCGGCGGCAGCGTCTCGGGGCCGCGACTCAATGGTCGCGTCGTTCCCGGCGGCGCGGACTGGCAATTCGTTCGCAACGACGGCGTCCTGGTGGTCGAAGCGAAGTACACACTGGAATCGCACGACGGCGTGCTGATCATGGTGACGAACCGCGGCCTGCGGCACGGGCCGGCGGCGGTGATCGAGAAGCTTGCGCGTGGCGAGGCTGTCGATCCGAAGGACTACTACTTTCGCACGGCAGCGGAGTTCGAGGCGCCCGTTGCGAGCGCATACGCCTGGCTCAATCGCGCTATCTTCATCGGTGTCGCGGAGCGCACGGCGAAGGCGGCGATCATCCGGTTCCATGAAGTGACGTAACGACGGTTACGTCATCCCCGCACAGGCGGGGATCCATCTGGGGGCGTGCTGACGCTGTGGACGGATGGATCCCCGCCTGCGCGGGGATGACACATGAATCAGTATCCAGCTACCACGCCCATCAATTCCCGGCCAGCCGCTTCGCTGCCAGTTCCCGCAGCGGCGCCGTCTTCACCTTGTTCGACGATGTGAGCGTCACATCCGACTCTTCGATGAAGACTACTTTGCGCGGCACCTTGTAGCTCGAGAGCTGCTTCGCGGCGAAAGCGATCACGGACTTCTCGTCGAGAGTGACGCCCTCCTCCGGCACCACGCAGGCGACGACCATTTCGCCCAGCGTGTCGTGCGGTACGCCGACGGTCGCGACGACCTTCACGCCCGGCAGCGTTCTGAGCACCGCATCGATCTCCAGCG
>CAZBKC010000687.1:0-1941 GCA_964492345.1 uncultured Steroidobacter sp.
GATGCCGTCGACCAGCGCCGCGTTCGTCTTCTTGCGCCGCCAGGCGCCGAGCGCCTCTGGTGTGAAACAGGCGCCGTATTTCAGCGCCAACACTCGCGACATGAAGCCATCGGAAAACGACTTCAATTCGGCATTGAAGCCGCCTTCCCCCAGCAAGCAATCGCGGCGATAGATCGATACATTGCCCATAAACCAGCTGTCGTTTCGCTGAAGCTCGTGGGCGGCCACTTGCGGCGAGATATAGCCATCCGCCGTCGTCGGCACCAGCGTGCCGAACAGACGCTTGTTGCCTCCATTCTCGTCGATGAGATCGCTGCGCGAGGAAAACAGCCCGACCTCGGGATGTGCCGACAACAATGCGATACCACGCCGGAACAGCTCAGGATAAAATACATCGTCGGACGCCGCGAGAAACACATAACGGCCCTGCGCCAGCGATAGCCCGCGATTCATGGTGCCAACACAACCGAGATTGACTTCATTGCGCAACAGCCGTGCGTTCGGACAACCTTCCAGCACCCGCGCGATAAGCGCCGCACTTTCGTCCGTCGAGGCATCGTCGATGACGATTAGCTCGTCAGCTGGCCGCGATTGCGCCAGCAGCGAGCCGAGCGAGTCCGGAATGAAACGGCTGTGGTTGTAATTGACCATCACCGCCGTCAACGTCGCCGACATATCCACACTCTCGATAATGGTTAGCGAGCCATCGGGCGCGGCACGACGTATGGCGTGTCCGTCGAATTAAGGCGCGTCGCAATGCGGGTGGCGACCTCTTCAGCGAGCGGCACGAACACTGTCGTACCGCGCGGCACATCAGTCGGAGCGACGATATCGCGGTCGAGAAGGCTGTTGCCGATGCGGTTGGGATCCTCATCAACGAACGGCCCGTGCCAATCCTTGAGCACCGCACCCAGCCAGGTGCCGGCGTTAGAGGCGCCGAACAGCGCCATCGGACCGCGCGCTGCGATGTCGCGCGCCTGGTCGATCAACTGCGTTAGCCAGCCGACATAGCCTTCGAGGTCCAGCTCCGGCTCGCCCTTCATGTCACCGGACTTGCCGTTCGGGCGCGCGACAACGACAAGCTCGCGCGCCAGCAATTCGCGGCTGGCATAGAGTACGTCATAGCCCGCGGCTTTGGTTATCGCCTTGAGATGATCTAGCGTGAAGTGACTGCAATGGTCGACGATCAATATGTCGAACGGGTTTGCCGCCGCATCCGGAATATTCACAACGAAAACGCCCGACGGCGTAAGCCTGTCGCGCAGACGCGCGAGGAATACACACGGTTCCGGTACGTGTTCGAGGACGTGCACCATCGTCACGAGATCATAACGGCCCGTTACCTCGTCGACCTTGCCGACATGTAACCCGCGGAATCCTGGAATCTTCTGCAAGGCTGTGATCTCAATTTCAGACAAGTCCTGAGCCCACAACTCGAGATCAGGGCGCATTCCACCGAGCGCACGAAGCAGCACGCCAGTGCCGGTACCTATGTCGAGCGCCCTGCCAGACTGCGGGATAGAGGTCGACGCAAACATCTGATTGAGCAGCGCCACCGAGCGCGGCGTCGTTGCGCCCGCATCGAAGTTGAGTTTCTCCGCTCCGTTGCTCTGATGATAGATGGCGTAGGTCTCATAAATCTTCTTGATGTCGCGCTGCCAAGCTTCATCGAGGTTCTTGACGGCCATGCCGCAATCGGCGCACTGCCCGAGCATGCTACCGGCCGGCCAAGGCCGGGCATCGGAGCACACGCCGGGCAGACGCTCAAAGCCGCGCACCGGTTGCGCATTCGCGCCGCCACAGACATGACAGCGGAACGCACCAAACTTCGTCTCAGTCCGTTGCGACAAGCTCATCGATAACCTCGTGAAGCGGTTGCGGCCCGATGCCAAACTCCTGCTCGGTCCGCGTCGTGTCGGGACTTGGATGCCCCGGCGCCGC
>CAZBKC010000688.1:0-1937 GCA_964492345.1 uncultured Steroidobacter sp.
AGCCGGCTACCGGTTGATCGACACCGCAGCCTCGTACATGAACGAGGAGGCGGTCGGCAAGGGTCTACGCCGCAGCGGCGTGGCGCGCGATGAACTCTTCGTCACGAGCAAGCTGTGGGTGCAGGACACGGGCTACGAGCGCACCCGGCAGGCCATCGACAAGTCGCTGCGCCGCCTGCAGCTGGATCACCTGGATCTGTTCCTCATCCACCAGCCCTTCGGCGACGTGCACGGCTCCTGGCGCGCCATGCAGGAGGCCTACAACGCAGGCAAGCTGCGCGCCATCGGCGTCAGCAACTTCCAGCCGGACCGCCTGATGGACATCATCGCCTTCAACGACGTGGCGCCGGCGGTGAACCAGGTCGAGATCAACCCCTTCCACCAGCAGGCCGAGAGCGTGGCCTTCATGCGCGACAACGGCGTGCAGGCCGAGGCCTGGGCGCCTTTCGCCGAGGGACGCAACAACCTCTTCCAGAACGAGGCCGTCGTCGATATCGGCCGCAAGCACGGCAAGTCGGTCGGCCAGGTGGTGCTGCGCTGGATCGTCCAGCGGGGCATCGTGGCCCTGGCCAAGTCCGTTCGCAAGGAGCGCATGGTCGAGAACCTGGCCATCTTCGACTTCCAGCTCGACGAGGCGGACATGACACGCATCGCCACGCTCGAAACAGGCACGAGCAGCTTCTTCTCGCACCGCGACCCGGCCATCGTGAAGTGGATGGCCGAGCGTCGGCTCGAAATCTGACCATCCAGGAGTTCTGCCATGCGCAACACCGATCCGAACACCCCCGCCGGCCATTCCCATAAATCCCTCTCGCGCCGTCAGCTACTGACGACCGCCGCGACCTTGGGCGTGGCCCCGTGGCTGTTGTCAGCCCATGCCAGCCCGGCCACCGGCGGTGCGTCCGCCGTCCAACGCAACGCAGGGTCGCGGCGCAAGCTGGGCCCGATGGAGGTCTTTCCCATCGGGCTGGGCTGCCAGTGGCACCCGGGCCGCAGCCCAAGCTGGGCCCGAGCGTGACACTCATCGACACCGCCGAGGTCTACGGCCCCTTCATGTCGGAGGAGATCGTCGGCGAGGCCCTGCAAGGCAGGCGCGACCGTGTCGTCGTATCTACCAAGTTCGGCTTCGATGTCGACCCGCAGTCTGGCGCGCGGCGCGGCGGGCTGAACAGCCGCCCCGAACACATCCGGCAGGTGGTGGATGCCCAACTGCGGCGACTGCGAACAGATCGCATCGACCTGCTCTACCAGCACCGCGTCGATCCGCAGGTGCCGATCGAGGACGTGGCTGGCACGATGAAGGACTTGATTGCTCACGGCAAGCTGCGTCACTATGGGTTGTCCGAGCCGGGCCTGCAAACGGTACGCCGGGCCCATGCCGTGCACCCGGTGGCGGTGATCCAGAATGAATATTCGATGCTGTGGCGCGGTCCGGAGGCGCAGGTGCTGCCGCTATGCGAAGAGCTTGGCATCGGCTTCGTGCCCTGGAGCCCGTTGGGCATGGGTTTCCTCACCGGCACCGTCACCGCCAGGCGCCGGTTCGACGACCTTGACTTCCGCGCAAGCGTCCCGCGTTTCGCGCGCGATGCCTTGCCGAGCAACATGCCCTTGGTGGCGTTGGTACAGACGTGGGCTCGCCGCAAGAACGTCACCCCGGCCCAGATCGCACTCGCCTGGCTGACCACCCGCAAGCCCTGGATCGTTCCCATCCCTGGCACGACGGACGTGACGCATCTGGAAGACAACGTCGCCGCCGCGTCGATCTCGTTCAGCGCCTCCGAGCTGCAGGAGCTGGACACCGCCCTGGCGGCGATCCCCATCCGAGGTGCGCGCCTGTCGCCGCCTGTCTTGGCGGCCACCGGCGTCGAGGCCCCGCCAAAGCAGTGATGTCCTTCGCCGGCCTTCTGAAGGTCGAGGAACTGTTGATCGCGCTTCGC
>CAZBKC010000689.1:0-1928 GCA_964492345.1 uncultured Steroidobacter sp.
GTCGGAAAGGAAGGCATTTTTCTGGCCGTCAACCGCCAACTGTCAACCGTCAACCGTCAACTCGTTAAGTTAAGTGACATTGCTCTTAGTCCCCAACTCTTCGCCTACGCGCCGTTACCCACCGCACGTACGCGCGACCCGGAGCCGTCGCATTTCTCCAGCGCTTCGATGAAGCGGCGCGACCACGCTGCAATGTCGTTGCGCCTGATGGTCTGGAGCATTGCCGCGTGGCGCTCGCGACGTTCGGGCAATGGCATCGACAACGCGGCCTGGATGGCGTGGCCGACCGCACGCGAGTCGTAGGGATTCACCAGCAGGGCCGAACCGAGTTCGCGTGCGGCGCCGGCAAGATTCGAGAGAATCAGCACGCCGGGATCGTCGGGATTCTGCGCAGCGATGAACTCCTTCGCGACCAGATTCATGCCGTCGCGCAGCGGCGTCACGATGCCGACGTGCGCCGAGCGCAGCATCCCCATCAGCATCGCGTGCGGGAAGTTCCGGTTCAGATAGCGGATCGGCGTCCAGTCGGTGTCGGCGAAGCGGCCGTTGGTACGGCCAGTGGCCTGTTCCAGCGACTGGCGGATCTCCACGTATGCCTTCACGTCGGAGCGCGACAGCGGCGCGATCTGCAGATAAGTGATGCGGCCGACGTTATCCGGATAGGTTTCGAGGAAGTGCTGGTACGCCGAGAAGCGTTCGACCAGTCCCTTGCTGTAGTCGAGCCGGTCGACGCCGATCATGAGCTGACGTCCCATGAGGCTGTCGTACATCCGGCGCACCACATCGGACGACATCGCTTCCACCGCCTCGTTCTGGACGGTGGCGACATCGACGCCGATGGGAAATACCTCCGCACGAATCACGCGATCGCCGATCCGCACGCGTCCATCGCCGCGGATCGCTTCGGCGCCGAACAGATGCTCGATGCCCGAGTGAAAGCCCCGCAGATCGTTCTCGGTCTGAAACCCCAGCACATCGTAGTGCGTGAGATCGCGCAGCAGTTCGGCATACGGCGGCAGCACGCGCAGCATCTCGATGTTCGGAAACGGAATGTGCAGGAAGAACCCGAGCGGCCGGCGCACGCCTGCTTCGCGCAGCAGCCGGCCGAGCGGGATCAGATGGTAGTCGTGGACCCAGATGAGGTCGCGCGACCCCAGCAGCGGCACCAGCTTCTGCGCGAACAGGCGATTGACGCCCTCATACGCGTCGCGCTCCTCCACGTTGTAGCGCATGCCGCGCAGGAAATAATGAAACAGCGGCCACAGCACCTGGTTCGCATAGCCGTTGTAGTACAGATCGAAGTCGCGCTGTTGTAACTGAACCGTGGCGTAAGTAACGCCATCGCGGATGTGCAGATCCGGATCCCCGGGCTGCTCGTCGATGGTTTCGCCTCCCCATCCGAACCACAGTCCGCCGGTGCGTTTCAGCGCGCTGAGCACGCCAACAGCGAGGCCGCCAGGCGCCGCGGATTTGCGCGGCAGACTGATTCGATTGGAGACGCAGACCAGCCGGCTCATGCCCGTGACACCTCCCGAGGTTCTTTGGTAGGCCGCCTATTCTGCCCCACGATGACAGAATCAAAGACCCTGAAGGAGACGATTGTTCCCGAATGACGACAGGCTGCGGTCGCGTTCTCAGGCAGAAGAGCGTTTTTCCAGGGTTTTGAACGCAAGAACGCATCAGATGACCGCATGTTCGCGTCCAGACCGATCCGTTCGCGAATATGCAGCCGCAGCAGATTGGTCTCGCGGAAAGCCCGGTGGTGGTCCGGTCTGCCGCACTGGACTTCGGCGACTTTGCGGCAGCCCCGACACCCTCGTTGTTGGTTAGAATTCGCGCCCCTTTCGAAGCCGTATACAACTGCTGGAGAGCTGAAGTCCCATGAAGAGTCCCGTCAATGTCGCGATCACCGGCGGCGCCGGTGATCG
>CAZBKC010000690.1:0-1925 GCA_964492345.1 uncultured Steroidobacter sp.
GCCCTTCAGCACCAGGCCGTCGTTGCCGTTGGAAAAGTCGCCGACGATCAGCGCCGTCGAATCGACGCCGCCCGCCGACGGAATCGTCAGCATGTCCATGTTCGTCATCACGCAGGCATCGAAGCCGCCAGCGGTGTACTGATTGATGGACTCGACGTAGTCGTTGATCTGGGTGAGTTCGATCTTGATGCCGTACTTGTCGGCCCACTTCTTCAGAATGCCGCTCTCGGCCGCGTAGTCCCATGGCATCCAGCCGACGTAGATGCTCCAGGCGACCTTGAAGGCTTTCTTTTCGGCGGCCGTGGCGCTGTGGGTGAAGGTGGCGGAAGCGATGGCGCAGAACAGCAAGACTGCGCGGGCGAAATTCTTCATTCGGCGAACTCCTCGTTATATGGCCTGTCGTGGACCGGCTTCGATCTCTCGAAACCCGTACGGATCGCAGCACCACATGACGGTTCGGCAGGTCCCGCTGGCAGCGCCGCGTTCTTGGGAAGTCTCCGCGCACGGAGCTTCCCGACCTCCCGGGCTTTTGTCCCGCCGTGTATCCGGAAATGGGGACATTCCTCATTTCGCTTCATTTCGCCAGGTCGCTCGTGAGCGAGTACTAAACGAAATGAGGAATGTCCCCATTTCTGGACTGCCTCTCTCGGACCAGCATCGCGTCGGCGCTGACGCGATCGGAACCCTAGACGCACATTTGTGTGCGGAGAGGTGCAAGGGGCATGCCGGAAGAGGGCGGCTGGCGACTGGCTACTGGCCGCTGGCCGGGAATCAAAAAGAGCGCAATGCTTTTGCATCGAGATGGAGCATGAGCGGGATGCGCATGCGCCAGATTGGTGCCATCAGCGCAGTGACGCACCAACTTGACTGCACCTCTTCTCTGGCCAGTCGCCAGTGGCCAGTGGGCAGCCGCCATTCTGGTATGTTCCTTGCTTTTCCTTCGTCATTCGAATTTACGAGGTTGATTGCGGCGATGGCGGAAGGCGCTCCCTATTGGATGCTGTGGGAAGACCTGGTGGCGGCTGGCGCACACTGGTCCGGACTGCTGCGTCGTGGCACCACGCTGCGTCTCACGGATGTTGCAGGCGGTGCGAATGCGTCGGTGCTGTTCTTCAACTACGAGGATCGCACCGAGCGTTACAACATGCCCGATACGCTCAAGGCCCAGCACACGGCGTATCTCACCAGGGGATTCGTCTGCTACTCGGACATGGGACGCGTGCTGTGTTCGCTCACCGACGATACCTGCGGCTGGCATGACACGATCTGCGGCGTCTCCTCGCCGAAGCTCGTCGAGGAAAAGTACGGCGTCGCCCGCTACCAGGAGCGTCGCAACGACTGGTTCCGGAACGGCTACGAGAGCCTGCTCACCGAACTTGGAAAATACGGTCTGGGCCGGCGCGATCTCAGCGCCAATGTCAATTTCTTCAGCAAGGTCACGGTGAACGAGCAGGGCGATCTCGAGTACCACCGCGGCAACTCGGTGCCCGGCAGCTACGTCGACCTGCGCTTCGAGATGAACGCGCTGGTGGTCATGGCGACCTGCCAGCACCCGCTGGATCCGGCGACCGACTATCAGCCGCACGAGATCCGGCTCACCGCCTGGCATTCGCGACCGGCGCCGCGCAACGATCCCTGTCGTATCAAGTGCCCGGAGAACGAGCGCGGCTTCAGGAATACGGAAGTGTGGTTCAGGTAGGCGCGCGAGGCGCGCTGGTGACGAGGTGACGAGGTGACGAAAGTGACGAACGTGACGGGGGTGACGAAGGTCGGAGGGGCGGTGGGGTTCGCACGGTCCATGGCACAGGTTGGTAGGCACGCGCGGAACGGTGCCTGCAGGTTCAGTCCCACGTCACTCCCGTCACTTTCGTGACTTTCGTCACTTAGCCACGAGGACGAAGCGTGCCCCTCATCGAAAGCAAACT
>CAZBKC010000691.1:0-1920 GCA_964492345.1 uncultured Steroidobacter sp.
TTCCTTGATCTGCGCGCGACCGGCACGCAGGCTCTTCACTTCCCAGCCCATCAGAGACAAGCCGGCCTCGTAGGTTTCCTCGATGAAATAGTCGTGGCGTGCCCGACGATTGTCGGCGATCAGCGGGTTGTCCTTCGCTGCCTGTTTCTTGCCTTGTTTCGCATTCATAGAGGCCGCGGATTGTAGCGGAGCGCCGGCGGAATGACTGGATGAATGGGCAGAAGGGACGTGCGATCATGCGGGCGCGTCCAGTCATCTGTCCCCGCACAATGCGCAAGGTAGAACGCCGCGCTCTCGTCCCATACACACCAGCGCAGATGTTCTCGCTGGTGGAGGACATCGAGCGCTACCCGCAGTTCGTGCCATGGGTCGCGTCCGCAAAGTTGATGGAGCGTACGCCGGGTGAGGTGAAAGGGCAGCTCGAAATGGAACGGTCGGGTTTCAGGGAAAAATTCACCACGCGCAACATCCTCGATCCGCCGCATCGCATGGATCTGAAACTGGTCGACGGCCCGTTCAAGCTGCTGGAAGGGCGCTGGACCTTCGATCCGATCGGCGATCGCGGTACCCGAATCGGGCTGACCATCCAGTTCGAATTCTCGAACCCGATGCTCTCGCTCATGCTGTCCAGGAGTTTCGAGAAGAGCTGCGGCGAACTCGTGGATGCCTTCGTCGCACGGGCGCGTGCAGTCTATGGAACGGTCTGATGCCATTCGCGTGCGGGTCGTTTACGCGCTGCCGGAGCGGCAATCGATCGTCGAAGTGATGCTGGAGCCAGGGTCGAGCGTTGCCGACGCCGTTGCGAAATCGGGGTTGGTCGCAGAATTTCCGGCGATCCTCGACCGTCCGCTGCAATGCGCTGTCTTCGGTCGCGTCGCTGCGCTGGGCGATTGCCTGCGCGACGGCGATCGGGTCGAGATCCTGCGGCCGCTGATCGCCGACCCCAAGCAGGCGCGGCGCCAGGCGGCGGCGCGCAATCCCATTCGTTCGAGGAAGTAATCCGGTTCAGGTCTGCGTTTCAGCGGGTGCTGCCGGGGTGCTGTCTGCCTGCTGCGTGGCCGGTTCGTCCGACCGGTCGATGCGCACGACTTTGTCGTCCTCGAAGTACACCGTGAACTGGCGCTGCTCAGGTTTTTGCAGGCGTCCCTTCTTGAGGTAGTAGATATAGTCCCACCGCCAGGTTTCGAAGGGATCGGCGACCATCGGTGTGCCCAGTAGCGCGCGGACCTGGATACGAGTCATGCCGAGGGCGACGCGATCGAGATCCTTGGCCTCGAGGAAGTTGCCCTGCTGGATGTCGATGCGGTGAACGCAGCCGCCCAGCAGAGTGAGGAACACGAGAGACGCGGCCAGTGATTTCGCGCGGGCCAGCGGCGTCGAGCCAGGTGCAGTGCGGATCATTCAACAACCTCGGCGTGGGAGTTCGCCGACGCAGTCCATTTCAGAGTGGAGCGAGTCTGGCGAGTGCGTGATAATGCGGCCCGGCATGATACTCAAAAGGCTTCGGCAACGCTGCAGTGGCCTCAGTCTACGTCAGCACGCCGGAACTGCCTGAGCGCGTGCTGAGGAACCACCTGAGACGACCGGCCGTCCGGCTCGGGAAACATGAGGAGCAGGAACGTGGAAACCAGTGATTTGCGCCGGGCCGGACTCAAAGTCACGCTCCCTCGCATCAAGATTCTCGAGATCCTCGGCACCGCGAAACCGCGTCACATGAGCGCGGAAGACATCTATAAGCATCTGCTGGAATCTCACGAAGATATCGGCCTCGCGACGGTGTATCGCGTCCTTACCCAGTTCGAAGCCGCGGGACTCGTGACCCGCCATCATTTCGAGGGAACGACGGCGGTGTTCGAACTCAACGAGGGCGAGCACCACGATCACATCGTCTGTCTGGACTGCGGTCGCGTCGAAGAGTTC
>CAZBKC010000692.1:0-1912 GCA_964492345.1 uncultured Steroidobacter sp.
TTCACGCGCTGGTTCAAGAACGAGTTCGGCGTGTCGCCGACGCAGTGGCAGAAAACCTAGTAAGAAAGTTGACGGTTGACCGTTGACGGTTGACAGCCAGAGCGGCGGAGTCTCCCTATGGAACCGCCCGTGCAGGAATGACAGTTGAGCCGAGCGATCAAAGCAGCGCGTTCTGGCCGTCAACCGTCAACCGTCAACTGTCCACAGTGCCGGCTGCGGCTAGTTCGTGCATCCAGGCAGTTGCAAAGCCTGTAACTTTGACGACACGAAGTCAGCCATCTGCAATGACGACGGATGGGAAGGGTCTCGTGATCGAGTCTCGTCGATGCAAACAAATGAAGAACAGAACACGCTGAAGGTCTCGATCGCGTTGACGGTGGTGCTGGGTGTGATCGGTGTCTCCAGCGGACTCGCGACGGGATCGCAGGCGATCATTTTCGATGGCATGTACAGCTTCGTCGACGTGGCGCCGACCGTCGTCTCGCTGATCGTGGTGAAGCTGCTGGCGCGGGGATCCAGCCGCCGCTTTCAGTATGGCTACTGGCATCTGGAACCGCTGGTGGCGGTACTGCGCGACAGCATCCTCGTCATCGCCTGCATCTATGCCGCGATCGGTGCGGTGAACGCACTCGCGAGCGGCGGACACGATGTGTCATACGGGCTGGCAGCGGTGTGGGCAGGCAGTTTCTGCGTCGTTGGCTTCATCATGACGCTGTATCTGGGTCGGCGAGCGACAGCGCTGCAGTCACCGATGCTCAAGATCGATGCACGCAGCTGGATGGTCAGCGCGTTCCTCAGTCTGGCGCTGCTGCTGGGCTTCGCGATCGCGCTGGCACTCGATGGGACCGCGCACGAAGCCTGGATCCCGTATCTCGATGCCATCGCGCTGCTCGCCATGGCGTTGATCATGTTGCCGATGCCGCTCATCGGCCTGTGGCGCTCCATGACCGACGTGCTGCAGGTTGCGCCCGATGAACTCGATCATCGGGTGCACGAAGTCATGGACAGTGTCGTGAAGCAGCACGGCTTCGTCGACTATACGAGCTACGTCGCGAAGGCAGGACGAACCCGGTTCGTGGAGATCCATGTGCTGGTGTCGCCGGAGTGGCACATCACCATCGCCACGGCAGATGGAATCAGGCGCGACATCGCCACGCGACTCAATGCGGCATTCCCGAATTTCTGGCTGACGATCGATTTCACCGCCGACCGGGCCTGGCTGTGAACGCATGGCCAGCCGTTCGGTGCGGGCCGGGGCTGCGCACGGTCGTCTGACGATCGCCGCGTGCTTCCCGAACCATCCGCGAACGCCACCGGCATCGCGAACCTGCAGAGCAGCAGGGTACCCACCCGGTCTGTCGTTCGGACGCAACAACTCCGACGCGCGCCACTTTTTTTCACACGCCAGCGGGCGTTGTGACGCGTAAAAGGGTGGCCAGCAACTGGTCCTATCGTCAATAATCGTGACGCATCGCTCGGAGGAAAGAGGGCACACACCCTCATCCTTCTCCATGTTCTGAAGCTGCTTCCATACCGTGTCATGTCGGCGGATGCCGGATGCTCCAGCTACGTCGTATTAGTGGTCGCAGTGTCAATAGCATGGGCGTGCAGGGCATTGAGCGGGAACCGGTAGCCGCTGATGCGCCGGCGCGACGCCAAGGCGCCGTTTTCACAGCCACAATTCGGGGGAATCATGAGATTGAAGCAAGCGGTCGTGTCTCTGTTGGGTGTCAGCACTGGCCTGGCGCTCACCGTGCCGGTACAGGCTCAGGAGTCGATGGTACTCGAGGAGATCATCGTTACCGCGCAGAAGCGTGCGGAAAACATCCAGGACGTGCCGATCGCCGTATCTGCGTTCTCCGGGGCCGCTCTCGAAGAGCAGCGACTGGACGGCGCCTACGATCTGCAGACT
>CAZBKC010000693.1:0-1909 GCA_964492345.1 uncultured Steroidobacter sp.
GGCCAACACCATCAGGAGCGAGCAGGCTGCGGTCAGTACGATGCCGTTGCGACTGACCGTGGCGCCCACCGGTCGATGCTGGGTACAGGTGAGAGCGGATGGACGCGTCCTGCTGGCGCGTGAACTATTGCCCGGCGAGCGCGGGGACATCGAGGCGGCCGAGCGGCTGGAGCACTCCTACCGGGCAAGGGCGCGGTCTAGCGCACGAAAGAAGCCGTCGGCGGTCGCCCTAACTGGCTCCAGATTCCAGCGTTTGGCGTTCAGAAGGGCAGCCGGCGAGAGCGCCGGGTCCACGTAGTAACCTGACAATGGGCCCACGGAGCGCGAAAACAGATTGGCCGTGGTCGGGTCGCGCAGGGAACTGCCGACGACGACTACTGGATGACGTGCGAACAGACCGTGAATGGCGTCGCAGAGACCCTGCCTCGCCGTAGTACTAGAGTTCGCCTCCTCCTCGGTGAGGATCATCGTTTCTGGGGCGTACAACGAGCCGTGCATCTTGATGATGTATCTACCCGCTGGCAGGTCGGCGTCGATTGCAGACTGCACGACTTCGTGCCCTTGGTTCTCGTGCTGAGAGGCGGTCTCAAACATCCCATCGAAGTTCGACGTTACGATTCGATCAAACGATCGGACGGCGAGGCGGTGCCCGTCGGTGACATCTACGATCTGCGGTGGAGTCATTAGCTCGCGCACAGCGCTTAGCACTGCGGCCCGACCGGCCACCAGCTCGAGGTCGCCGGCGATGCGCCTGACGTTGTCGGCAGTGGCTGGCAAATAGTAACCGGGCATGTGGTGCCGGATGCGCTGCATCAAGAACTCGCCCCAAGCCGGCGCGGCTGAGAATCCCGCCTCGAGCGACACGCCGGCCCCCGCGAAGAGCACTGCGGCGCGCGAACGCACCCGGTGAATCAACGCTGACGGCAGGTCGGCGTCCAGCACTGGCGTGTCGTCAGGGATAGCGCTTGCGACCGCCGCCGCCTCCGCAGCACGCACGCGGATACGATTCTGAAATTCCTCGGAAAGCATCTCGACCATGGCACGGCTGACGGCGTCGCACAGATCTCGCGCGAGGTTGAATTGACCAATGACATGTCCGCCCTCCCAATCAGCCACCTCCGCGCGGAACGCATCGCGGCGACGTGCGTCAACGCTCTCGCGTTCGATGTCGTAGGGCAGATTCTTGAAGAATGGGAGAATCGGCAGCCTAGCCTTGCGCGCCTCGACGTACTCGAGATGGGTAACCGATTTGTCCGCGAGCGCCATTGGACCTGTTGGCGGAATCCAGCCGTACCGTTCGCCGACGAGCAGCAGAAAAACGTTGCTCGATTCGATCTCCTGCAGTATCCGCTCCCACGGCCGCGCGCCGGTCGGCATCCAGCTTTCCGCGTTGACTGGCTCGAAGTTGAACTGCTGAAGCCGTGTTACGACTTCTGCGCGCTCGTTGGCGAGGTCGCGCATGGTACTGCTGACGAACACTCTGAGTCTTCGCCCTATCACCTTGTGCAAGATCGTAGGCAGCGGGCCCTCCGGCGTCAACCGCGCTGTGCCGATGTAGATCCTATTCGAGCGCGAGCTGTCGTCAGGCGGACTGACGGCCCGAGTGGTCTTTGAGGCTCTGAGCGGTGTCTGGCGAGCGTGATGATGCTCCGCATGACAATCACGTCTCGCCCGCAGCAACGCTATACCGCTCGGCAACGAGTTCTTGCCGAGCACGGGGGCTGGGCATCGCCACTGAACGCGGCATCCCGCGGCGACCAGCCTTGGGTGACGCCGCGCGGCCAATCGCGGCGTTGCGCCACCATTGAGGTGGACGAGGTGGGGTCTGGTGGCGGGCCCGACGGCCCGCACGCTTGAGCGATGAAGTCGAGGGTCGACCCGTTGGACCGTTGGACATGACACACTTGGC
>CAZBKC010000694.1:0-1906 GCA_964492345.1 uncultured Steroidobacter sp.
AGTTGCTGGCCACGGTGATCGAGCCGAAGAACGATCGGGATGTCTACGAACGCACCGTGCGTGCGCTGGGTGAGCTCGCCGCCGAATGATCGCGGGCGTCGCTGCGGTTGGTTCGAATTGTGCGGTCTTGTGCGAGCCGGTGAAATCGGCGGGTCACGCCGTATTGCCGTGGAGAGGAAAGATCATGAGCGCCATTCCGTCCGACTTCGTCAGGATCCGCCCCGATCACACGACCCACATGGGCTAGGTGCGACCGGGGCGAGACCTCAGTCGTCGTTCCCGATCAGCTGGTGTTCGCCGCTGGCGCCGCGCTGCCAGTAGCCCGCGGCCTTGATCCAGTCCTTGTCGATCCCGCGTTCGTCACGCAGATGGCGGCGGATGGCACGCGCTGCGTGAGACTCGGTCGCGACCCAGAAAAAACTGTCCGCTGGAAATTCCAGTCGGCCGAGCGCGTCGATGAGTTCATGCGCGGGCGATCCGCTTCGGCCGTTGCGCGCTACCCGAATGACCTGCAGTTCGGCTGCGCTGGCAAGGGCGGGCCAGGTGCTGCCCGCGTCACACTCGAGCACGAGGAGTGCACGCGTGCCGGCCGGCAGTTCTTCGAGCCGCCGGCCGATGGCGGGGATCGCTGTTTCATCGCCGATGAATACGTGCGAGCCGATGCTCTCGGGCGGGAGGATCATCGATCCTCGCGGTCCGCCGACATCCAGTGTCTGGCCCACGGCAGCGTGTGCTGCCCAGTTCGTTGCCGGGCCGGCGTCGTGCAGGAAGAAATCGATCCACAGTTCGCCTGACTTTGCATCGAAGCGGCGCGGCGTGAAATCACGCATCGTCGCGTCGTCGAAGAACAGCTTCACGTGATCGTCGAAGCCCAACGAGCGGAAATCGCGGAGTTCGTCTCCCGTGAGCACGATGCGCTTCATCTGCGGCGCCCACTGCTCGACGCGTGCGACGGTCAGGCGCCGCCGCTTTACTTCGTGCCTGACCCGGACTGCCTGCGGTGCGTTACTCATCGTCGGATCCTCGCGCAATGGCATCGGCTGCGTTCTGAATGATTTTTTTCACGCGCTCGGTCTCCGCCGTATCCCAGCCGCCGCGGTGAAACATGATCGCCGCCTTGAGCGTGTGCATCGCATGATGCAACTCGTGCGGAGGCGCATCGCCGCAGACGGCGCGTGCGGCCATTTCCATGCGCGACAGGGCACTGTTCAGCGCTGCGTCGTTGTCGCGCAGATAGCGCTCGCCCTCGTCGGTGATTTCGAAACGCCGCCGCGTGCCTTCGGTGGCCGTCGAGCGCACGTGTCCGAGTTCTTCGAGCAGCGTGAGTGTGGGATAGACCGAGCCGGGGCTCGGTGCATAGCCGCCGCCGAACTTCTGTTCGAGTTCCTTGATGCGCTCGTAGCCGTGGCGCGGTGTTTCGCGGATCAGCCCGAGCAGGATCAGTCGCAGGTCGCCGGGGCCGAAGACGCGTCCGCCGCCTCGACCACCGCGGCCGAAGGGGCCGCGATCCATGCGCGGGCCGCGCTCGTCGGGTGAGTTTTCGCGCTGACCGCCCCGTCTGCCACCGCGCTGCCCACGCTGCATGCGGACCTCGTGAAACCCATGAAAATCATGTCTGTGTCGATTACCGAACATGCCTTCTCCATCTCTCATGACTGTTGAGTGCGGTAAACGATATATCGTTAGAGTGTATCTGTAAATGCAGTCAGAGCGACCGACGAGCGAGGCTTGCCGGAAACCGATCGGGGGAGGGGCAGACATTCCCGCAAGATGAGGCCGCTGTTCCAGGATGGAGATGCCGCTCGCGGAATTGCCGCGCAACTCTCCATTAGCGTGCGCGGTGTTTTTTTGTAGTCAGGTCCGATATGCGCGCGTCAATGTTCATTGCGGTGGCTCTGCTGTCCGC
>CAZBKC010000695.1:0-1896 GCA_964492345.1 uncultured Steroidobacter sp.
CTCGGTGCGGCAACTGACCCGCAGCTTTCGCCTGAGCCGCGGCTGCTCGCTGGGCGAATACATCGCTCACACCCGCATCGAGTACGCCAGGGAACTCCTCGGCGGCGATCAAAGCCTCAAGGCCATCGCTTATGTGCTCGGGTTCGCGACACCTTCCGCGTTCTGCGTCGCCTTCCGCCGCGCCACCGGCCGCGCGCCGGGTGAGTACCGTCGCGAGATCATGGGCCGGACCTGACTGCGTCGCTCGCGTCAACTGCGCGGCCACACCCCGGCAGGCGCGCACACCAGTCCCACGTCCTTCAGCGTCAGCACACCGGGCCGCGCCGCCCTCACATTGAAGATCGCATTGACCGCGGGCATGGCCGTCATCGTGTCCCACTCGTGATTCCCCCAGTGCTTGGGCGGAATGAAGCGGGTGCGCATGTCGACCTCGGGCTCGCCTTTGACGACGACGTGATGCTGCTCGTCGTGGAATTCCCAGCCTTCGTTCAGATGCCGGGTGAGATACCAGGACACTTTCATCTGTACCACGGTGCGTCCCTGCATCTTGCCGTTCCAGCCGGCGCGGATTGCCGCGTTCGTTCCCTGCTCCATGCAGAACCAGCCGAGATCCACGCGCTGCGAGGCGGTGGCGAAATCGATGAAGAACTCGACGTCGTCGAGCTTGAACTGCAGCGCTTCGGCCATGCGCTGCGTCGCGTCGTAGAACGACATCAGCCAGTTGCGCGCCGTACCGATCACCTCGGGCGTGGCTGCGGGCAGGGACATGCCCATCGCGAGCCAGGTTTCCTTCGATTCATAGACGGAACAGTCCGCCGACTCCGAAATCGCCACCGAGTCGACCTGCCGGCAGACACCGGTCAGCGCGACCGTCATGGCATTGATCCAGCCGGGGCTGATGCCGGTGATGTAGAGCGAACTGTCGCCGCGGCGACAGGCGGCGTCGAGTTGCTGCTGCACCTCGCCCTGCACGCCGCCGAGATTCAGCAGCAAATTGGTGCTGATGACGTCATGTCCGCTTTCGAGCAGGCGCAGCAGGTGCGACAGGTCCGCCATGAACGGGGTGTAGATGACCGTGTCCGCACCGAGCGCAATCAGCGCCTCGATATCGCTCGTGGACGTGATGCCGCAATGCGGCCGGCCGCAGAGTACGCCGGCATCCAGGCCCGCCTTGCCGCCGGAAAACGCATAGACACCGGCCAGTTCCAGCCGCGGATCGTCCAGGATGCCGCGCAGCGTCAGCTTGCCGACCTTGCCTGTCGTCCATTGAATCACCCGTACCTTTTCCATCGCCGACTCCCGCCTTGATGCACCGCGGCCGAGTCTAGATGCGGCAATGCGCAGCCGTCGTGCGGATGGCCGGACCGAAAAACGCATGGCCCGGCGGCGAAATCGAAAGGCATTGCGTCCTGCGGCGCGGGGCAAAAAAATCCCGGCGGTCTTCCTGCGGAGTCCCCCATGGTCGTCCAACCCGTCGAATCCAAGCGCACGTACTGTCGCGTCTGCATGGTCCATTGCGGACTCGTCGCCGACGTGGTTGGCGATCGCATCGTCAAGGTGCGTGGCGATCGCGAGCATCCGCTGACGCACGGCTATACCTGTCCCAAGGGCCGCGCCACCGGACAGATCCATCATCTGCCCGACGCGATCACGCGGCCCCTGATGCGCAGGAACGGCGAACTGGTGCCGGTGAGCTGGGATGAGGCGCTCGACGACATCGCATCCCGCCTGCGCGCAACTATCGACACGCACGGTCCGAATGCGGTGGGCATGTACTTCGGCAGCGGCCTGGGGCTCGACTCGTCCGGCTACATGATGGAAGAGGCGTTCTACAAGGCGCTCGGCACGCCGCCGAAATTCTCGCCGCTCACCAACGACGGCACGGCGAAGACCATG
>CAZBKC010000696.1:0-1896 GCA_964492345.1 uncultured Steroidobacter sp.
CAGCCACTGGTAGCAGGGATGACATTCCATGCCGATGCGCAGCGTGCCGCGATCACCTTTTGCGAATTGCCGGATGCGTTCTTCGGCGTGGTCGAGCTGCGGCAGCACGCGGTTCGCCACCGCGAGCAGATGCTCGCCGGCCTGCGTGAGCCGCAGCGTACGTCCTTCGCGATGCCAGATCTGCGTGGCCACATGCTGTTCCAGTTTGCGAACGGCGTGACTGAGCGCCGATTGCGTGAGATGCAGCTTGTCCGCGGCGGCGGTCAGCGACCCGTGCCGGTCGACGGCGCGCACGATCTCCAGGTGAATCCTTTGCAGCATGGGAGGTCCATGAACGGAATTAATGGGTTGCTGAAGTAATACCATTTTTATTCATAGGCAGGCAGCCCTAGCATCGTTGCGTTCATTGCCTCCCAGGAACGCGACTCATGGCCCTTACCCACAACCTCGGTTTCCCCCGCATCGGCGCCGCGCGCGAGCTGAAGTTCGCGCTGGAGTCGTACTGGAAGGGGCAATCATCGCGTCAGGAACTCGAGTCGCTGGGCGCGTTATTGCGTGCACGACACTGGACGGCGCAGGCTGCGCTCGATTTCGTGCCCGTCGGCGACTTCTCGTTCTACGACCAGGTGCTCGATACCAGCTTCATGCTCGGCAATGTGCCCGAGCGTGTGCGCGACTTTCACGGCGACGTTCTCGACAACTACTTTCGCGTGGCGCGCGGACGATCTGCGGCAGCTGCCGACGATCACGCCGCGTGCTGCGGCGGCGTGCAGGCTGGCGAGATGACGAAGTGGTTCGATACCAACTACCACTACATCGTGCCGGAGTTCAGCGCATCGACGACGTTCTCGCTGGACGCTTCGCGTCTCATCAGTCAGTGGCAGCAGGCGCGCGGGCTCGGCGTGAAGGCGCGGCCCGTCATCATCGGTCCGGTCACCTATCTCTGGCTGGGCAAGGCCAAGGACGGTTCGAACCGGCTCGATCTGCTGCTGAAGCTGTTGCCGGTCTATCAGCAGCTCCTGTCGCAGCTTGCCGCGCAGGGCGTGGAGTGGGTGCAGATCGACGAACCCGCCCTCGTGACCGAACTGGATGCCAGCTGGCAGCGCGCCTGCGTCACGGCGTACACGGCGCTGCGCGACACAAGAGTGAAGCTGCTGCTCGCCACCTACTTCGGATCGCTCGGCGGTAACCTGGAGCTGGCGACCGAACTGCCCATTCAGGGATTGCATATCGATGCGATCAATGCCCGTGAAGACATCGATGAAGTCCTGTCGCTGCTGCCGGCCTACAAGGTGCTGTCGCTTGGCGTCGTCAACGGCCGCAACATCTGGAAGACCGACCTGAACGCGACGCTCGACTGGCTTGAACCGATCCAGCGGCGACTGGGCGAGCGCCTGTGGATCGCACCGTCGTGCTCGTTGCTGCACGTGCCGGTCGATCTGACCAGCGAACAGAAGCTTGATCGAGAGCTCCGTTCCTGGCTGGCCTTCGCGTTGCAGAAGATCGACGAGATTCGCGTGCTGGCGACCGCATTGAATCGGGGTCGAGACGCGGTGAAGACGGAACTCGCCGACAACCAGGCCGCGATTGCGGTACGCCGCAGCTCGCCGCGTGTGCACAACCCCGCCGTCAAGGCAGCCGTGGCGCGGATCGATGCGGCGCTGGGTCAGCGCAACTCGACGTATCCAGAGCGTGCGAAGAAGCAGGCTGCATTGCTGCGGTTGCCCGCTTACCCGACGACCACCATCGGCTCTTTCCCGCAGACCGAAGCAATCCGCCAGGCCCGGGCGCAGCGTCGTGCCGGTGCGCTCGACGAGGCCGGCTACCAGCTGAAGATGCGTGCCGAGATCGAGCGCAGCGTGCGTGAGCAGGAAGCGCTGGAGCTGGATGTGCTGG
>CAZBKC010000697.1:0-1894 GCA_964492345.1 uncultured Steroidobacter sp.
TGACGTTGTCCAGCTCGCGGACGTTGCCAGGCCACGGATACGTCAGCAGCAGGTGCGCGGCGTCCGCGCTCAGTGCGGGAATGCGTTCGCCCGGGCGGCAGCGCGATGTCAGCAGCCGCATCGCCAGCGGCAGCACGTCGTCGCGACGCTCGCGCAGCGGCGAGGTCGAGAGCGGAAATACGTTGAGCCGGTAGTACAGGTCCTCGCGGAAGCGGCCTGCCGCCACTTCGGCGCGCAGGTTGCGATTCGTCGTCGCGAGCACGCGCACATCGAGCGCCACCGGTCCGCGACTGCCGATGCGCTCGACCTCGCGTTCCTGCAGGACACGCAGCAGCTTGGCCTGCAGGCCAAGCGTCATCTCGGTCACTTCATCGAGCAGCAGCGTGCCGTTCTGCGCCTGCTCGAACTTGCCGGCATGGATGGCGTGCGCGCCGGTGAAGGCGCCGCGTTCGTGACCGAACAGCATCGCCTCCAGCATGTTCTCGGGAATCGCCGCGCAATTGACCGCGACGAAGGACTGCGACGCGCGCGGCGAGCAGCGATGAATGAATCGCGCCAGGACTTCCTTGCCCGTGCCTGACTCGCCGGCAATCAGCACCGTGCAGTCGCTGGCCGCGACGCGGCGCGCCAGCACGGCGAGACGCTGCGATTCGGGAGCGACGGCGACGAAGTCCACGGGGGCTGGAGGCTGGAGGCTGGAGGCTGGAGGACCGACAGAGGTTCGCTCGACGGATCCTGCGTCCTGTGTCTCGGACCCGAGGCCCCCAGCCTCCAGCCTCCAGCCTTGTCTTGATTGCGTGTTTGCGTTCATCACCGCCCGGAAGGAGCAAGTTCTGTTCCAGTGTCCGTGCCCGGGTCATTCTCGACTCGATCCTGTGGACCGCATCACAGGTGGCAGGCATCTGCCGTGTGACCTGTGTCCGCAGCGGCAAGCGCTGGCCGGCGTCGCGTCAAACTTCTGTCGCGGCCGCCTCGTTGAGCATTTCGAACTTGCGCAGCTTTTCCACCAGCGTCGTGCGGCGCAGTTTGAGCAGACGCGCGGCATGAGCGACCGTGCCGCCGGCACGGCTCAACGCCTGACGGATCAGCGAGCGTTCGATCTCATACAGGTGATCGCGCAGATCGAGCCCGCCGGCCGGCAGCTCGGCCAGCGTTTCGTGACTGGTCACTTCGGTGAGCATCGCGAAGGCTTCTCGATCGTCGATCGCGAATTCGTCGAAGGCTGGACTCTCGTCTTCTTCCGGCAGGGTCGCGACCTCCATGGCAGCTTCGTCTTCGCGGCTCAGCAGATCGTCCACGACGCCGGCCGGCCGGTACTTCTGCGGCAGATCGCCAATGTCGACCTTGCGGTTCGGGCAGAGGATCGACATGCGTTCGATCAGGTTGCCGAGTTCGCGGATATTGCCCGGCCATGGATGGCGATTCAGGGCTTCCATCGCGCGCGCGGTCAGCTCGACCCGGCTGCGGCCTTCATTGACGTTGCGGGTCGCGAAATCGCGGATCAGCAGCGGCAGATCGCCGATGCGTTCGCGCAGCGCCGGCATTTCGATGGGAAACACGTTGAGTCGATAGAACAGGTCTTCGCGGAAGGCGCCGCGGATGATCGATTCTTCGAGGTTGCGATGGGTCGCGGCGATGATGCGGACATTGCAGCGGATCGACGCGTGATTGCCGACACGTTCGAAGATGCGCTCCTGCAGAACGCGCAGCAGCTTCACCTGCATCGGCAGGCTCATGTCCCCGATTTCGTCCAGGAACAGCGTGCCGCCCTCGGCGATCTCGAAGCGCCCCTTGCGCGAGGCGATGGCACCGGTGAACGAACCCTTCTCATGGCCGAACAGTTCGCTTTCCAGAAGCTCGGCCGGGATCGCGCCGCAATTGATGGCGACGAACG
>CAZBKC010000698.1:0-1892 GCA_964492345.1 uncultured Steroidobacter sp.
AAGGCGATCGGCTACATCGACTCGAGCGCAGTGGACGGCTCGGTGAAGGTGGCGCTGAAGCTGTAATGATCTTCTCTGTCATTCCTGCGCGGGGATGACGAGAAAAGAGATCGACAGGCCACAGAGCCCTTGCTGCGGAAGCGGCGAGGGCTCTCTTTTTTTGGCTTCATGGTTCGTCGTTCCGCGCTTTCACGCAGGAGTGTTCACACTCCCTCGCATTCCTTCACCGTCGGGATGGCAGATCGCTCCGCCTGTCGGACGCGGATGGGTCAAGTCGCCTGATCCTGCCTCAGACACTCCCGCAATCATTGCCCATCGGGTGATGTATCGCCGGGTTCCATGTGAGCCTCCTCAAGACGTTCGACGCGACACCGATAGCCCTCCTGAGCGAACAACGGAGTGTTGTTCACATTCATCACCGCGCCAGGAGCGATATCTTCCATGCGATTCCGAACATCGATACTTGCACTCGCCGTTGCCGCTGCACTGCCTTCCGTCAGCGCGGCCGTAGAGTTTTCCTACAACGGCTTCACGACCGCGGGCTACTCGCAGCTCGACAAAGACGGCGTCGTGTTCAAGACCACGAACGACATGGATGGCATCGATTCGGACGGCTCGTTCGAATACGACTCGATCATCGGCCTGCAGGGCACGGTCACTTTCTCCGACCAGTGGGCGTTCACCGCGCAGGGCGTGGTGAAGCGCGAAAGCGACGGCGATTTCGGTCCGAGCATCGACTGGGCCTATCTCAAGTGGCAGCCGCTGTCGAACCTCGCAGTGCGCGCCGGTCTCACGCGTCCGCCGACGTTCATGTTCTCCGACTCGGTGTACGTCGGTTACTCGAACATCTGGGTGCGTCCGCCGCTGGAAGTCTATGGAATTTCGCCCGTGTACCAGCTCACCGGCGTCGATGCCGTGTGGCGCACGAATGTCGGTCCGGTCCGTCTGACCGTGCAGCCGTACTACGGCAGCTCGACCCTGGAACTGCCGAACACCACGACCGGCAATGACAACTACGAACTCGACGTGAAGGACTGGTACGGTCTCGCGCTGACGGCCGACTACGGCTCGTTCACTGCGCGCATCGGCTTCGGCGACAAGCAGTACGACGACGAGCATCCCGGCCTCGTGACGCTCAAGAATTCGCTCACGACGCTCGGCTATGCCGATCTCGCGAATGAACTCGGCATGGATGGCAACAAGTCGCCGATCCTCAACCTCGGCCTGCAGTACGACAACGGCACGCAGTTCGGCGTCGTCGAGTACGCACACCGCGGCACCGATTCGATCGCCGTGCCGGAACTTGCCGGCACCTACCTCACGGTCGGCAATCGCTTCGGTTCGTTCACGCCGTACGCGACCGTCGCGCATCTCGACGTGCGCAGCCCGCGCAGCAACGAAGACATCGTGATTCCGGCGCCGGCTCCCGGCAATGCCGTGCTGCGTGCGACCCTGATGAGTCTCGATGGCTACATCGATGGTCTCGCCGGGGCGGTGAGCGATCAGAACACGTACTCGCTCGGCCTGCGCTACGAGGTGCCGTCGTTCTCCGTGCTCAAGGGCGCGGTCGTGAAGGCACAGATCGATCACGTCGATCCGAAGGACGGCAAGGGCTTCTTCGCCGCGGCGCCGGTCGGTTTCGACGATTCCGTGAACATCTACAGTCTGACGTTCGATTTCATTTTCTGATCCTGAGGCAAGCCTATCCATGCGTAATCTGAAAACCATTTCATGGCTGCTCGCCTCCCTGCTCGGTGCGAGTGCGATGAGCGCCCACGCCGACATCGTGGTGATCGTGAACCCGAAGAATGCGGCGGCGAATTTGAGCGCCGACCAGATCTCGGCGCTGTATCTCGGCAACACCAACACCTTCCCGGAAGGTGGCGCCGCGG
>CAZBKC010000699.1:0-1892 GCA_964492345.1 uncultured Steroidobacter sp.
AAGACGTGATGCAGCAGCACGTAGGCGCTGCCTGGGGCATAGGGGCTCGCGAAATTGCCGACGATGCCGTCGAAGCCATACAGCGCCTTGATCGGATCGCTTTCGAACCAGCCGTCGAGATAGTCGCCTGCGGAGCCCGAGAACAGCGACAGCAGCAACTGGCGCATCGGCAGATCGAGCTTCTTCAGGCGCGCGGCGAGATGCCCCGCGTTCAGGATTTCCGGCAGCGCCTGCCGCCAGCTTCCCTGGACCATGTTGGGCGGCGTCTCGAGCACGACATCGCGCAGCACGTCGGCAATGACGTCGAGGCGTTCGCCGTAGACATCGAGGCGATCGGCGTCGCACAGCGAGAACCTGGCGACTTCCTGATGCGTGCGACCGCCGCCGCTGCACAGGTAGCGGCCGTCTTCGGTGGGCAGGAAGTTGGAGATCTCCCGCTCCACGACCCGCAGGCCATGACGCGGCAGCTCCAGGTCGCGGATCACCTTGGGATTGAGCAGCGAAACCGTGTAGGAGGCCATCGAGTTGCGGAAGCCCGGATGAAATTCCTCGGTGACCGCCGCGCCGCCGACGACATGGCGGCGTTCGAGCACGGTGACTTTGAGCCCGGCAGCAGCGACATAGGCCGCACAGACCAGGCCGTTGTGGCCGCCGCCGACGATCAGGACATCACAGGAGTGAGCCATTCGGTTTCTGGTGCTCGCGACTCGCGAGGCGGCGAGGGCCGCGATGGACGCGAGTGGTGCCGACTCTAACGGGCCCGTGCCTGCAACAACAACCGATTTCCGGCGCGGGCGGAAGGGCGGTCACTGCACCGGCTGGGCGGCCTTCAGGCAGCGCTTCAGCAGTCGTTCGTTGCCGGTCCGTGTCGCCCACCCGGAAAACGACGCTGTCGGACCGCGCCATTTCAGTTCATCGACGTTGCCGAACAGCTGTGCATCGGTGCGCAGCGTCGCGAGTTTCTTGAACAGCAGCGCGAGTTCGCGACGCTCGCCGAGCACTTGCGGCGGGAAGTCTTCGATGCACCCGTGCGTATTCACCAGCCGCGCCGCACCGACGCGGCCGATGCCCGCGAGTCCCGGATAACCATCCGCCGAATCCCCGACGAGGGCCAGGAAGTCCGGGATCATCGATGGCTCGACGCCGAATTTTTCCCGCACCGCTGCCGCGTCGCGGATGACCTTGGCCTTGCGATCCACCTGGACGATGCGGCTGCCGCTGACGCATTGCGCCAGGTCCTTGTCGACCGTCCAGATGGAAATCTTTTCCACGCGTTCATCGGCCGCGGCGAGGTGGGCTGCCGAGGCGAGCGCATCGTCAGCTTCGAGTTCGATCATGGGCCACACGACAATGCCCATCAGCCGGATGGCTTCTTCGAGCGGATGAAACTGCGCCCACAGCGCCGGTTCGATGCCGTCGCCGGTCTTGTAGCCGGGCCACAGTTCGTTGCGAAACGACTCGATCACATGGTCGGTCGCAACGCCCAGATGCGTCGCCCCGCCTTCGATCATTTCGAGCAGCGTATTCAGCACACCGGCGACGGCGCCGAGCGGAGCGTCCTTGCCCTTGTTGAACCGGCGCAGTCCGTAGAAGTGCCGGAACAGTTCGTAGGTGCCGTCGACGAGATGGATGATCATGGGAGGAGGAAGCGGTTAGCGGTTGGCGGTTAGCGGTTGGTAGAGATGCAGTCTCACCGAATGAAGAGATCCTGTGTCCACTCGGACTTCTGAACTAACCGCCAACCGCTAACCGCCAACCGCTTCTTCCCGATCAGTGGCGCCGCGGTATGCGCACCGGCAGCGTACGATAGCCGCGCACGAACGTGGAATACACGCGATCGGGTTCGCCGGTCACTTCGATCACCGGGAAGCGTTTGAGGATCTCTTCCCAGA
>CAZBKC010000700.1:0-1887 GCA_964492345.1 uncultured Steroidobacter sp.
GGCGAGTGCGCCGCGCACTCGTCCTTGACCGCGAGCACGGCGTGATACGCTGACCCAACCAGGACGATCCCGCCCTCTTACTTTCTGCATCGGAATCCATTCCTGCCTGTTTCCCAGCCTGACCGGACGCCGCCTCATCGTCACGCCCCCAGGCGAGCCCCGCACGCATACCGTGACTCAGGGCGTCCCTCGGTTTCGGTTTTCCGAAATCCGGCGGCCCCCATTCATTCGTATGCTTTCAGCGTCTCTGGTCGGGTACCCAGGACATCGAGGGACACGCCATATCACGGCACAGGGGAGGTCGGTGCCATGGAACCGTTCGATCTCGCCCTGGCGTTCATCGAACATTGCGACCGAGCCACGCGCACCACGGAACTGAGTGGCGCCTTCCAGCGCCATCTCGAGACCCTGGGATTCCGCTACTTCGCCTGCTCCTCGCACGTCGATCCCCTGAATCCCCATCAGGAAATCATGGTGCTCAACTATCCGCAGGCATGGGTCGAGTGCTACAGCGAACAGCAGCTGCACCTCATCGATCCCGTCTTCCGACGCGCCGACCGCACACGCCGGCCCTTTTACTGGGACGACCCGGAGTTCCGCGCGGCCATGTCGCCGAAGCAACGCAAGATGCAGACGCTCGCCGAGCGCTTCGGCGTCGCCCACGGCTTCACCGTCCCCATCCACAGCCCACTGAACACCTCCTCGTGTTCGGTGGTACCCGACTCTCCGAGAATCTCCCCGCGCGCCTACTTCGCCGTCGAACTGATGGCACAGCACCTGTTCGATCGCGTGGCACGACTGCAGCACATGGACGCAGGCCCCGACACCATTCCCTACCTGAGCCCGCGCGAGAGGCAGTGCCTGGAGCTCGCCGCCCACGGCAAGAGTGACGCGGAGATCGCCCTGCTCCTCGGCCTGCACAAATCCACCGCCCACAACTACATCGAGAGCGCCAAGAAACGCCTCGGCTTGTGCAACCGCATCCCTGCAATCATCTACGCCATCGGCACACGCCAGATCCGCCTGGAAGATGTGCTGCGTCCGCTGCATCGTGCCGTGCGGCAGCGACGCTCATGACCTACATATTCAACGCCTCCGCCGATTGATTGGATAGGTGCGCCAGTTCAAGTCAATAACAAACTGGTCTCGATGTCTGAACTTGCCACGCGCTCCGCGGCAGAAAACGCGGGTGAACTACAGAACAGGGCGGAATCGCCGCAAACAAAAACCTCACGGAGCGCTTCCGTGCATCCCCGCAGTGCGCTGCTCTTGGCTCTGCTGCTTTCACGGGGTGCGTGCCGTACGGCGTCACCGCAGCAAGCCGATCGCGGAGCCCAGTTTGAGGTGGCTCGCGCCACGCTGGCCAGCGCCAATCAGAAGCGGGTAGCCGTATCCGACAAAGATGTCGCCGCTCGACCCGACGCGCCGGAGCGGCCCAAGCATCCAGTTCGACTGGCTGCGTTTCAGGTCCCTGGTGCTGGATGCCGCGGCCGAGCCCATTCCTGAACTTGGTCGCAACTGCCATCCACTATCGAAGCTGCGGTACCGCCGGCCAGACGCCCGTTGTGATGTTTGAGAACAGCGTCCCCTGGCACGAACGCAGCGCGGACGTCGGGTACGCCCTGCGATAACTCGACAATCGTGAGCCGGAAGCCGGCGCACAGTCGATCAGATTTCGACACAAATTTCCCCAAAGCGATCCCACCCAAAAAGCCATGGAAGGAATCCAGGCGCGCGTCCGACGCACCGCACTGACTCTCTCCCTCACTCGAAATTGATCTGATCAGATCGATTCAAAAAGATCAGCCATCGCCGCAACCTTTCAGCCCTCAGGACTGGGAGGTCGCCACATGATCCACATCGTCAACGCCGAGAACCGCGATCTGT
>CAZBKC010000701.1:0-1885 GCA_964492345.1 uncultured Steroidobacter sp.
TCTCGATCGCCTCGTGGAAAGACGTTTGGTGATCGAGGAAGATGGGGCCTACCTATTTCTCGCTCTGCCCCTATCAGCGCATCGCCGAACCACGCGTTACCAGGAAATGTCTGTTGCGGTTCGACCATCGGGATTGGGAGGGGCAACCGGTGCAGAAGGATGATGAAAGCTCTAAGACCGCTGGTATTTCTGAAATCAACGTTGCTTCAATCGCGAGCGTCCAGGGTCAAGCAAGGCGGGCACAGCATCCGAAGCAACATGGCTGTGCTCGAGGCCGGTTCATCATTGGGGACGTCCCGGACGATCTGCGGGAGGGCCTGTTCAGGACGCCTGGTATCTACGAGGCGATCGTTCGGTTTTCGAACGGCCGCCGCTTCGACGACCGCAGCGCCGATGCGCACGGTATGGCAATCAAAGTCCTAGGTGTCACCGGTACTAAGGCTCTCGAAGGCAAGGCGAGCGAGGCCGCGCAGGACTTTGTTCTGGTCGACCACGAAACGTTCTTCACCGGCGACCTCGGCGACTACGAGAAGGTGAACCGGGCCGCTAAAGGAACGGGTCTTAGCCGCATTGTAGCTAGCTTGTCGTTGCTTTCGCGCTGGTCGCTCTTGACCAGGATTCGGCGCTTCGCCTCAAGCCGCTTGGTCTCGCCGCTCGCGACGTCCTATTTCAGCACTACCCCTTATCGACTGGGGCCTGATAGGTACGTGAAATGGCTGGCCTTACCAGAGTCGGCCCCTTCAGCCGGGGAGGGCAAACTCCGCAGCGCAGATGGCTTGTCCGAGGCACTCCGCGATGCGCTCGAGCGCGGGTCAGTCCGGTTTCGCTTCGGTGCCGACATCCAAACCGATGCGTCCCGACAGCCCATTGATGACCCGACCGTCGCTTGGTCTGCAATGCGCGGGGCGCGACGTGAATGGCTCGCGATTTTAGAGCTGCCAACCACGGACGCCGCAAAGCAACCTCGCGAGTTCCTCCATCCTGGTGCGGCGCTCGGAGAAAACCTCGTCTTCTCGCCCTGGCACACTTTGACGGAGCATGAGCCGGTCGGGGCGATCAATCGCGCCCGCCGGGAGGTCTATGCCGCCGCCGCCGAGAAGCGGCACAAGGTCAACCGTCTGGAGCCGCTCGCGTCCTCGGAGTCGCCCGACAGCTACCAAATGCATCATATCGCTGCGAGACCGCGGAACGGCGGGATGGCAGCTTGGCTTTTCGCTCTCGCCTGCCTGATCTTTGCAGCCTGTTTGTTTATGGAGTTCAAGCGGCTGACGACGAAGCCGGGTCCGCCCACCACCTTCGACGACCCCGTCGCGGAGTTCAAATACGGCTCGATCGGAGCCGAGTGGTCCGGCTTCCCTTATGTTGTCTGGCGCGAGTTGCCGACTATCTTCGCAGACCGGATGCCAGATGGCTGGGAAACCTTCGGCTTCATTCACGAGCCAGGTTCGCAAGTTCCGATCGGGATCAGCGTTCGGCGTCTTGGTGTGCAGCGGGTCGGTTTTAACTGCGCCACCTGCCACAGCGCCGAAGTGATCGTGGGCAACCGGACCTTCACACTTCTCGGCGCCCCGGCGGCGCAACTTGATATTCAAGCCTACATACTCTTCCTTGCGGACGCGGCAGCCGGCAACCGTCTGACGGCCGAAAGCGTGATCGAGAGCGCGGCTGAGAACGGTAGGCCTTTCGGACTGCTCGGTCGACTTCTTGTGAGACGACTTCTGGTGCCCCAAGTGAGGGAACAGTCCCAGGGTTTGGCCTCAACGTTCGCATGGATGGACCAGAAGCCGCGGCACGGTCCGGGGCGCACGGACGCGGGTAATTCTTGGAGGAGTCGTTGGGGCCTCCACCCAGAGAATGACGACGCCGTCGGCACGGTTGACTTCCC
>CAZBKC010000702.1:0-1884 GCA_964492345.1 uncultured Steroidobacter sp.
GTTCTTCGGCATCGCCTTCGGCATGGGCGGCCTCGGCGCCGCCGTGCTCGGCCACCTCGCCGACGTCACCAGCATCGAATACGTCTACAGCCTGTGCGCGTACTTGCCGCTGATTGGCGTGCTGGCGGCATTCCTGCCTTCGGTGGGGAGAAGATAGGAAGAAGATTTCACACAGAGATCACGGAGATCACAGAGTCGGAAAAGAAATAGGCGGAACGTTTGCGCTGTTCGACCCTGTGCGCCCGTGGAAACTGTTTTCTTGTCTGAACTCTGTGATCTCTGTGCCCTCTGTGTGAACTCTTCATCCGAGTTCAGCCAGCATGCGCTTGAGCGCGAAGTGCCGGTAGCTGTGCAGCATCAGCTGTTCGATTTCCTTCCAGTCGATCGTCTTCGTCACGTCGATCGAGGTCCAGCCGTTGTGGCCCATGTAGGCGGGAATGGTGTAGCGGGGGTCGGATGTCAGCAGGGACTGCTGCTCGACGCCGGTCCAGAATGAAAGCGTGAGGCGATCGCGGTCGTAGCCCGTCCACGCGAACGTCTTCTTGCCGGCTTTCCAGACCGGCACGCCGAATGCCTTGTCTTCCGACGTTTCCGGCAACGCGAGGCAGAGCGTCCGCAGTTTCTGCAACACCTGCTGCGCGCGTTTGCCCTGCAGCGGATCGATCTGTTCCGGCTTGAGCTTCGCCGTGGGCGGTTTGATCTCGATGGTCTTGCCCAGCGATTCGCTCAGCGAGCGCGGTGCGACCTTCTCGTACGCCTCACGCACGTGCTTCGCGACGCGCTTCCACGAGATGCCCTTGTCGAGATGTATACCGAGCCAGCCGCGCGGGCCGACATACGGCGGCACGAAGTAATGCTTCGGCTCTTCCTTGGTGTAGAGCGCCTGCGCGCCGTCCGGCACATTCAGCCACAGCGCGATGCGCCCGTCGCCGTGATGATTGACGCAGTACGTCGCGAAAGTTTTGCCGCGCACGCGGAAGTTGGGCGAGCCGTGCGACAGGTATTCCTCTGCCTCGGGCAGCCACAGGCAGACTTCACGAACCGCCGCGTCGATGTCCCTGGCCATGCCGCGAGGCTAACGGGCGTTGCTGGAGACGGCAAGGAGAAGAGGCCGCAAAGGACCGCATAAAAGAAGGTTAAAAACGGAAGGCGATAGCTTCAGATTTCCTTTTACATCCCCCTTCTTTTATGCGGTCTTTCGCGGCTTCCCCTCTTCTACTTCGGCGTCTGCTGCGCCGGTGCGGCGGGTGCTGCGGCGTCGCGGTTGACGACGCGCCTGGTGAAGCGCCAGCCCTGTGGGGTCTTGACGAGTGCGTCCTGGTAGGTGCCGGTGCCGGAGATCGACTTTGTCGCGACGTCGACGAGCATCAGGTACACCGTGCCTTCGGCTTTCGTGCCGTCGCCGGTGATGCGCAGGTTCGAGTTCCAGTGCCGGCGGGTGCTGCCGCCCATGCGTTCGTGCCATGCCTTGACGAAGCCGACCAGTCCGTCATGGCCGCTGTAGTTCATGAACGAGCCGTCGGGCGTGAACGTCGCCGCCCAGCCTTCGGCGTCGTTGCCGTCGAGCGTCAGGTTGTACCGGGCGTAGAGCTGTTCGATCTCGAAGTAGTCCTGCGCAGTCAGAGCATCGGCGCGGGACGCATGCGGTGCGAGCGCGGCCAGGATGGCCACGGTCGCGAGTAGTGCTGACTTCATTGCTTTCCCCTCATGGGTCGTTGTGGTCGCGTGATTCAGCCGTACGCCAGCCTGAGCATTTCCATCACACCCCGGATCTGCACGATCCAGTAGACGGCAGCCGTGAGAATGATGGCGAGCGAGACGACGGCGGCGATTTTTTCGCGAAGTTGCATGCGACGTCCTCGCATCATGAGAAGCCGATCCACC
>CAZBKC010000703.1:0-1882 GCA_964492345.1 uncultured Steroidobacter sp.
TCCATCAGGAAGTCCTTGGCTTGCTCGATGCGGTCGCCGGATTCGCTCGCGCCCGTCGGCAATTTCTTCGAATGGGATGGTTCGTACCCGGAGCCGACCTTCGGCGAGCGCACACCGGTCAACGATCTCGAGACGCGCCAGAACGGCTTCTATGCGGTCGGACGTTTCACGCTCGCGGATCCGCTCAAGCTGATCGCCGGTCTGCGCTATGCGACGTGGAAGAACGAAGGCTTCTATATCTATGACGGCCCCGAAGCCACCTCGAACTACGACTACGAGAAAGTCATTCCCTATGCCGGTCTGATCTACGACATCAGCGAGAGCTTCTCGCTGTTCGGCAGCTACACGGAAATCTTCAAGCCGCAAGGCGCCCGCAGCCTCAGCGGTTCGCTGCTCGATCCGATCGATGGCCGCAGCTACGAGGTGGGCATCAAGGGCGAGCATCTCGACGGACGCCTGAACACGGCGCTGACGTTGTTCGAAACGTTCCAGGACAACGTGGCCACTGCGGCAGTCGACCCTGAGACTGGCGAACCTATTCTGTTGCCCAACGGCAATCAGGCGTCGGTCCCGGTCGATGGCACGCAGACGCGCGGTTTCGAACTGGAGATTTCAGGCCTGATTCACGATGGCTGGAATGCCTCGCTCGGCTGGTCGCGCTATCAGACGGATGATGCGGATGGCGCCGCGATCCGCACCTTCGTTCCCGGCACATTGATCCGCGGCTTTACTTCGTGGACGCCGGCGTCGTTGCAGAAGCTGACCATCGGCGGCGGCATCAACTGGCAGAAGGACAGCAGCACGTTCGTCGGCACGCCCGACGGCGGCACGATCCTGGAACAGTCCGACGTCACGCTGATCAGCCTGATGGTGCGCTATCAGTTCACGCCGAAGGTATCGGTGCAGTTCAATACCGACAATCTGCTCGACGAGAAGTACTACGTGCTCGATGAGTACGACAATACTTACTTCGGCACACCGGCGAACTACTCGCTGAGCGTGAGTGTCCGTCTGTAGATGCCATGGTGTGGGCCCGACTTTTCCCGCGGGAAAGCCGGGCCCACACAAGCCCGGCATTCAGGGATAACGCCGCGCTGCGACGAAGTGAGCTTTTCAGCCGGAGATGCGCCAACGATCGTGATCGGCGATCGACTGTCGGGCGCGACCGGCCGCTGCCTGCTGCCAGGTGCTGACCGACTCGCCTGTCCATGAACGGAAGGCCCGCCTGAAGCTGCCGACATCCTTGAATCCGAGCATGTAGGCAATCGCCTTGATGTTCGGACGCTTCTCGCGCAGCAACAGCTTGGCGTGGCGGACGCGGTACTGCTTCACCAGTTCCTGATAGCCGACGCCCTCCGCCTGAAGTTCTCTTTGCAGCGAGCGGGGGCTCGTTCCCAACGCGGATGCCACTTCCTCGACCGAGGGAATGCTTCCCGCCGACGCGCGCATCAGATCTTCGATGCGCTCGCAGGTCGTGCGTGCGTTCGTCAACTGCGCGAGAAACTCATCGCACTGACGCAGGAACAGCTCACTTACCGTGGCGTCGCCCGACGGGATCGGGCGATCGAGGTCGCAGCGCCGACCGTGATAGGTCGTGGACTTCTGATTGAAGCGGAGATTGCGGGTCCTGAAGACGGTGAAATCGCCGCTCCCCGACGGACGTTCGGACGCGAAGTCGATCGCGAGCGTGGCAGGCGGGCTGTCCGTGAGTTCCTCGATCACGGGTTCGAGCGCCGCGACCGATGTCTCTATGCAGAAGCGCTGCGCGGCTTGCGACATGCGGCAACGCGGTTCGAAGTGCATGCGCCATTCGTCGCCGTGTTCGCTGATCGAGGTGATGATCGGATCGCCCGAGACCAGGTAGTAGCGGCTCCAGTGTTCG
>CAZBKC010000704.1:0-1880 GCA_964492345.1 uncultured Steroidobacter sp.
TGGTCCAGCAGGTCCGAGGTCAGCGAGTCGTAGGCAGATTCCAGATGCGGCGGGATCCAGTGGTGATCGAGAAGATAGTTGCGCGACTCGACACCGAGGGTCTCGATACTGATGCGCCCGCGATGGCGAAATCGCTGGCGCCGCCCGACCATGTGCATGCGGCCCAGGAATCGCCCCATCCACTCGCGCTCGGTGCGCGAACCCAGCTCCGGCCAGCGACCGCCACGTCGCTCGAAAACCGCGAAGCGGAAACTTTCATACGTGAACAGCGTTTTGCCGTCGCGCACCTGCGGGGGTACGACCGGAATTTCGGCGGCCGCCAGTTCGAGCGCAAAGCCGTGCTCTTCGTAGATCGCCTCGGTCGTCCAGCGACCGGGGCGATAGAACTTCACGATGATCGGCGAACCGCCTTCGATACCGACCTGGTAGACCCGGTTCTCATAGCTGTTGAGCGCCAGGATACGGCGGTCGGAAATTCGTCCCAGCGATTCGACGGCAGCAATGATGGCATCGGGCGTCAATCGGTCGTATGGATGTGGATCGGGGCGCGGCATCGGCGGTATCGGTGCTGCCTGCACTGGCGCGACCTGGAAGTCGCAGGAGTGAGAGGTCGTTCAACAAGGGATTCATCTTCAGCGATCATGATAGCTACGTTAGTCTTGCATTACTTCGCGTCTCCAGTTTTTCATCCAGTGGATCCTTCATGACCATTCTCGTTACCGGCGGTGCAGGCTACATCGGCAGCCACGTGGTGCGTCAGCTCGGCGAGCGCGGCGAACGTGTCGTGGTGCTCGACAATCTTTCCACAGGATTTCGTTCGGCGGTACTGAGCGGAACGCTGGTGGTCGGCGACACGGGTGACCGCGAACTCGTTTCGCGCCTGCTGCGCGAAAACGGCATCGACACCGTCATGCACTTCGCGGCGCACACCATCGTGCCGGAGTCCGTGTCGAATCCCCTCAAGTATTACGGTAACAACACCTGTTCGACGCGCAACCTGCTGCAGTGCTGCGAGGCGGCCGGCGTAAGGCACTTCGTATTCTCTTCGACGGCTGCGGTGTATGGCATTCCGGAAGGCGGCATCGCCTCCGAAGAGAGCCCGACGCAGCCGATCAATCCCTACGGCACCTCGAAGCTCATGAGCGAGTGGATGCTGCGCGACCTGGCGGCGGCGAGCGCCCTGCGCTACGTCGTGCTGCGTTATTTCAATGTCGCCGGCAGCGATCCGGGCGGCCGCATCGGACAGTCGACGATCAACGGCACGCTGCTCACCAAGGTCGCGTGTGAAACCGCCATCGGCAAGCGCCCGCATCTGTCCGTCTTCGGCACCGACTACCCGACCAGGGACGGCACCGGCGTCCGCGACTACATCCATGTCGAAGATCTGGCCAGCGCCCACCTCAAGGCCCTGGACTACCTGCGCGCCGACGGCGACTCGCGCACCCTGAACTGCGGCTATGGCCACGGCTACAGCGTGCGGGAAGTGATCTCGACCGTGAACGCGCAGCACGGCCAGCCGATCAACGTCGTCGAAATGCCCCGTCGGGCGGGCGATCCGCCCAGCCTCGTGGCCCGGGCCCAGCGGGTGCGTGAGGTACTCGGCTGGACCCCGGAATACGACGATCTGTCGGTCATCGTCCGGTCACAGCTCGACTGGGAGAAGCGCCTGCTGGCGGAGCCGGGGCTGCAGAAGAACTGAAGCCTCCTCCTATCGTCATCCCCGCGCAGGCGGGGATCCATCTTCGTGCTGGTCCAGAATGGATCCCCGCCTGCGCGGGGATGACGAACATGACTGGATGGGATGACGAGCATTGCCGGGATATTTTATTTCTTCGATCTCCCCGCCCGCCGTCAGCCGTTCACCATCGTCCCGGACTAGA
>CAZBKC010000705.1:0-1880 GCA_964492345.1 uncultured Steroidobacter sp.
TCACCGGCACGAGTGTCATCGTGTCATTGCCGAAGATGTCGATCACCTTGACGGCCACCGTGTAGCGGCCCGGCCGATCGTAGGTGTGCAGGGCCGTGGTCAGTTCAAGGTCGCGACTCTGCCGCGTTCGGAAGCTCTGCCACTCGTTCTCAAAGATGTACCCGCCGGTCCATCGCTCCTCGAACTGCATGGACAGTTCGCCCTGCGGCCCCTCGAAGCCGGGCAGCGTAGCAACGCCGCCCAGGCCCGTACCAACGGGCACCTTGATGATTTCCTTGCGCTGCAGATAGTCGAAGTCAACTGCCCAGTAGTCGACCCAGTCGGTCCAGTGCTTGGTCAGCCGTTCCTTCTTTACGATGCTGTCCTTGCTCTTGCTGACCTTGTAGAGCTGCCCCTGCTCGCACATGACCTCGCTCTTGGCTTCCTTCATGGCCGCAATCGCGGTCTCGGCGGCGCCTTGCGTGTAGTACACCGAGAAGTCGGTCAGCTCGATTTTCACGGCGAGCTTCGCCTTCTTCTCATAGCGCGGCGTTGCCTCGACAAAGCTGATGTCGTGGAACACGACCTGCCCCTTATCAACCGCCCGCTTGTCGAAGACCTCGGCCGGGATGTACTTCGGCGCAAGATCGATGCCTTTGCTGCGCGCTTCTTCGAGCACGGCAGGGAACAGGCCCATCTCGAACTCAAACGCCAGCACATCGACGCGGGAGGCCCCGCGCTTGCGGCATTCGGTGATGACCTCTTCGACGAACAGCCTGCCGACGGGCAGGTTGATCGGGCCGATGACGACCAGGCGCCCGTTGCGCGCACCGTGGAAGAAACCGTCCTGCGCCTGCGGGCCTTCGTTCCCGCCGAACCCCGTCGCCTTGTAGGCACGCAGGATCAGTTCGCGGAACTCGGCCTCCTTCTGGGCGAGGGCTTGCGCCTTCTGCGTCGGACTGAGACGCCCGCCTACGTTGAGATAAGCCTGCCGCTCATAGCGTCCGAGGTTCAGGACCTCGAAGGCACGGAAGTCCTTCTCCGCTGCTTTTAGTTCGCGCTGCACGCCGATCAGCCGCTTGCGCGTCGTATGAATGCCGAACTTGCCAAGGTCGGTGGCGATCCACTTGCGACCTAGCTTTTCAGCAACGGCGGCGGTCGTGCCGGAGCCGACAAAGAAGTCGGCGATTAAGTCTCCTTCATTGGTACTAATCTTGATGATTCGATCTAGAAGTCCTTCAGGTTTCTGTGTTGCATACCCGACCGCCTCCTTCGCTTGCGAGTTCACGGCATTGAGATCGTCCCAAATGTCTTGTACCGGCACACCTGGCATCTCGTCGAGATAGCGCTTGTAGCGTGGCACTGCGCCTTCGCTCGGTTGAACTATCCGTCCTTCAGCATAAAGCTTCTGCATCGTCTCGCGCGAATATCGCCAGAATCGTGTGACGCCGAGAAATTCGTAGCTTGGATTACCCTTGGCAGAACCACCTGGGCCGATGATGTTGTCGAGTTCGTAGCGCCTACCCGACTCTGGATCAGTCTTCTTGTAGTGCGTGGCGAGGTAGTCGGCTGAGTACGGTGCGTACTGGACGTTCCACGAATACTTCTCGCCCTTTGTGTAGAGGAGTACGACATCGTGCAATCGTCCGAGGTGCTCGGAACCTTGACCGCTGTCGCTGTGCGCGGTCTGACGTTTCCATATGATTTGGTTCACGGCACGCTGCTTTCCAAACACTTCGTCAAGAACTCCTCGAACGTAGTGCGATACACCCCAGCCCATATGCACATAGATGCTTCCATCATCGGCGAGCAGGTCGCGCATCAGAATTAACCGCTCATAGAGCATCGCGATGAAGCTGTCCGCGCCACGTCCCCATGTATCGCGATAGGCGATCTGCTCC
>CAZBKC010000706.1:0-1861 GCA_964492345.1 uncultured Steroidobacter sp.
GTGCTATCTTTTCGGCCGCTGTCGCCGCCGCCGCGCGACGCTCCGCCGAAAAGATAGCACGGACCTCTTTCGACTCCAGGACGTCCAGCGCGGCCTGCGTCGTGCCTCCCTTCGACGTGACCTGCTGGCGCAACGTGGCGGGGGAATCGCTCGTTTCGCGCGCCATTCGCCCGGACCCATACGCGGTTTCGACGGCGAGTTGACGGCTCGTCTCCGGCGACAGGCCCAGCTGGATCCCGGCCTGCTCCAGCATTTCGATCAGAAGGAAGAAGTACGCCGGCCCGCTGCCCGATACCGCGGTGACCACGTCCATCTGCGATTCGTGGTCCAGCCAGATCGTCTTGCCGACTGCGCTCAGAAGTTCGGTGGCAATCCTGCGGTGCTCTGCGGATACATCCGCGGTGGCGAACAATCCGGTCATGCCGCAGCCTTCCAGCGCCGGGCGATTCGGCATGCAGCGGACCACGGGCGTACCGGCGGACCAGCGATGAATGTCGCTGGCCCGGATACCGGCCGCCACCGAGATGAGCAACGGTCGGCGGGTCAGCGCTCCCGCCAGGGCGGTTGTGACGTTGCGCATTTCCTGCGGCTTCACCGCGAGGACGATCACGTCGGCGCCGTCCACCGCATCGAGATTGCTGGAGGTACCGCGCACGCCGAATTGTTTCTGCAGGGATTCGAGCTGTGCCGGCATCGGGTCGGCAACGACCATGCGCTTCGCGTCCCGCCCGCGTGCGATCAGTCCGCCAATGAGGCTGCGGGCCATATTGCCGCCGCCGATGAAACAGAGTGTGTGAGGCATGGGAAAAGGGTGGCTGGATGGATGAAGGTGGTGAGTGCAAACCGGATCGGCCCTTGACGTCAAGCGTCGTCGCCTCGACCCCGTTCCCCGAACAGGGCTGTCCCGACGCGCACGCAGGTTGCACCCGCGGCGATCGCGGCTTCCAGGTCGGCAGACATGCCCATCGACAGCGTGTCGACATCGAATCCGGCCGCCTGCAGTTCCTCAAATGACGCGGCCACGCGATCGAACAGCTGCTTCTGTTCCGCGAACGATTCGCGCGGTGGTGGCAGTGCCATGAGTCCGCGAAGTTTCAGGCGCGGCAAGCCACGCACTTTTGCCGCCAGGTCGGCGATCTGCGCCGGCGCCGCGCCGCCTTTGCCGGCTTCGTCTTCCAGCCGGACCTCCAGGCACACATTAATAGGAGGCAGGTGCGACGGACGCTGATCGTTCAGGCGGACGGCAATGCGTTCGCGATCCAGCGTATGCACCCACGCGAAGGACTCGGCGATCGCGCGGGTCTTGTTGCTCTGGATCTGTCCGGTGAAGTGCCAGGTGATAGGCAGATCCCCGAGCACGGCGAGTTTGGGAAGCGCCTCCTGGAGATAGTTTTCGCCGAAATCGCGCTGTCCGAGTTCAGCCAGTGCGCGGATCACCGTGGCCGGTTGACCCTTGCTGATTGCGACCAGCCCGACAGATCCGGCCGGCCGACCCGCTCGAGTCGCTGCAGATGCGATGCGTGTCCGGGTCGTTGCGAAGCGTTCTGTCAGATCATGCGCGTGCATTCATCGTCATCCGGATCATCTGGTCTTCTCGCGCTGCACACGCAGCGGGCAGAGCGGATCGAATGCCCGCAGAGAAGCACTTTCGCGCCGAAAACTGCGGACTAGTTAACATATTTGGCGCGTTGGCGCTCCGCTATACTCAAAGCAGCGTGTTGCCGCGCGGGCTGCTTGAGCCGCGGGCGAAACGAATGCGGACAGGCTGGCGCATCGCAGCGCGTGCACGCACGACTTAAGGAATTTTTCATGCCCGTTGATATCGCGCAGTTGCTCGCGTTCGCCGTCAAGAACAACGCCT
>CAZBKC010000707.1:0-1860 GCA_964492345.1 uncultured Steroidobacter sp.
TTCTGACGGACAACCTCTTCGGCGACATTCTTTCCGATTGTGCGGCCATGGTGACCGGGTCGCTGGGGATGCTTCCTTCTGCATCACTCGGCGCGCAGAGAGACGACGGTCTGTACCAGGGGCTATACGAGCCAGTGCACGGCAGCGCGCCCGACATTGCAGGTCAGGGCATCGCCAACCCGTTGGGCTCAATCTACAGCGTCGCCCTGATGCTGCGCTTCTCGCTCGGACTTCCCACAGAAGCTGACCTGCTGGAACTTGCCATATCGAACGCACTCACCGCCGGCGTCCGCACCGCCGATATCACGCTGGGTGGCCCGCATGTATCAACGCAGGAAATGGGTCAGGCAGTACTCGCGGAACTGGACCGCCTGCTCACCTGACCGCGCATCGGCTCAGCCATTTCAGCGCGCAACCGTGCCGCTTCCTTGTCGGCCAGCGCCATTGATCTTGCCTTGACATGTCCGAAGCCCCGGATGGCCTCCGGAACGCCCGCGAACTTCAGCACCAGCGGATACTGCTCGGCTGTCATCCCGGAGATGATCTGCAGTATGTTTCGCTCGTAGTCATCGATCAGACGCCGCTCGGCACGTCGCTCCGCCGTCCAGCCAAACGGATCGAATTGCGTACCGCGAAGGAAACGCAGTCTCGCAAGGACGCTGAACACCGGCATCATCCATCCGCCGAATTCGCGCTTGCGTGGATGACCCGTCGCCGGGTCGACCGACGCGAACACCGGCGGCGCGAGATGGAAGGTGAGCCGGGGCGCTCCATCGAACTGTCGCGCGAGCGTCTCGCGGAAATCGCCTTGCGCGTAGAGCCTGGCCACTTCGTATTCATCCTTGTACGCCATCAGCTTGAACAGATTGTTCGCCACCGCCTCTGCAATTTTTTCCTGACCCGGCACGACCCGCTGTTCGTGCTGCCTGACCGCCAGAACCACCCGGCGATAGCGCTCGGCCCAGGCGGCATTCTGATACGCCTCAAGAAGCACGGCGCGACGCGCGATCAGTTCATCGAGTGTCTGTGCGGCGAGCGCCTTGCTGCGCAGGCGTGGACTGGCCGCGTCCATCACCACAGAGTCGTCGTGGGCCGCGAGCCGACCCCACAGAAAGGCCCGCCTGTTGAGTTCGACACTGACATTGTTCAACTCCATTGCGCGCTGAATGGACGCCAGCGTCAGTGGAATCGCACCCTTCTGATACGCAAAGCCGAGCAGGAACGTGTTCGCGGCGATTGCATCCCCCAGCAGTGCCGTGGCGATACGCGTGGCCTCGATGAAATCGACCTTCCCCTCCCCCAGCGCAGCGCGCAATGCATCCCTCTTTTCGCCCGAACCGAGATCGATGTCCGGGTTCATGACGAAGCTGGCGGTCGGCTGGACATCGGAATTGATGATGGCTCGGGTACGTCCGCCATCGACACGCGACAGCGATTGCGCGCTGGCCGCGACCACCATGTCGCAACCGAGAATGAGATCAGCGGCACCACTGGGAATTCGTCCCGCCATCGCGCATCCGGGAGTCTGCGTGATGCGGATGTGACTTGTCACGGCACCGTTTTTCTGGGCGAGCCCGGTGACATCGAGAACACTGCACCCCTTGCCTTCCAGATGGGCCGCCATCGCAATCAGCGCGCCCACAGTGACCACGCCGGTGCCCCCAATGCCGGTGACAAGGATGTTGTACTGATCAGCGTTGAGTGGCGCGGCAGGCGGCGATAGTGATTCGGCGAGGCCGGCTGGCAGCGGCACCGGCCCGGCGGAACTCCTGAGCTTCCCGCCGTGGATGCTCACGAAACTGGGACAGAATCCCTCCACGCACGAGAAATCCTTGTTGCATTGTGACTGGTCGATCTGCC
>CAZBKC010000708.1:0-1855 GCA_964492345.1 uncultured Steroidobacter sp.
TTGACCGTCAACCGTCAACCGTCAACTGTCAACCGTCCTATCTTGTTGCACACCCTGCAGAACAGCTCGGCCGTCTGCTGAGCGTCATACAGCGCCGAGTGCGCCTCGTTCGAGTCCCAGGCGATCCCGGCTGCCTGCAGTGCCTTGGCGAGTACGGTCTGGCCGTAGGCGACGCCTGCCAGCGTCGCGGTGTCGAAGCTCGAGAAGGGATGGAAGGGATTGCGCTTGATGCCGCAGCGAATGACGGCCGCATTCAGGAAGTTCAGGTCGAAGTAGGCGTTGTGGCCGACGAGCACGGCGCGCGTGCAGTCGTTGTCCTTCATGGCTGTGCGGATGTCGCGGAACAGGCGTGCCAATGCATCCTTTTCAGGAATGGCCGGGCGGAGCGGGTGATACGGGTCGATACCGTTGACCGCCAGCGAGGCCGCTTCGACTTTTGCGCCAGGGAACGGCTGCACGTGGTAACGCCAGCCTTCGCCGGGTTTCAGCGTGCCATCGCCCTGAATCTCGATCAGGACGGCCGCAATCTCCAGCAGCGCATCGGTATTCGGGTTGAATCCGCCGCATTCGACGTCGATGACGACCGGTAGGAAGCCGCGAAAGCGGCGCGCCATCGGCAACAGTTCGGTCAAGGGAGGATTCCTTCAGGTCAGACGCCAGGCGATCGACTCGCCCGCGCGAAACGGTACCAGTTCGTCCGCGGCAAACGGATAGCTGGCCGGTGGAGTCCAGGCCGAACGCTCCAGCGTGATGCGACTGGTGTTGTGCGGCAGGCCATAGAAGCCGGGTCCGCGCAGCGATGCAAAGGCTTCCAGGCGATCGAGCTGCCCTGCCAGCTCGAATGCTTCCGCATACAGCTCGATCGCGGCGTGAGCGGAAAAAATGCCTGCGCATCCGCAAGAATGCTCCTTGGTATGCCGTGCGTGCGGCGCGCTGTCCGTGCCCAGAAAGAAACGCGGATCGTCGCCGGTCGCCGCCTCGATCAGAGCGCGGCGGTCGCGCTCGCGTTTGAGCACAGGCAGGCAATAGTTGTGAGGACGGATGCCGCCCTGGAAGATCGCGTTGCGATTCAGGAGCAGATGCTGCGGCGTCACGGTGGCAGCAATCCCCGGGCGGGAGCTCTTGACGAACTGCACCGCTTCCCGGGTCGTCACGTGTTCGAACACGATCCTGAGTCGCGGGAATTTCTCGGCGATGCGCGCCAGCGTGCGATCGATGAACACGCATTCGCGATCGAATATGTCGATGTCCTGATCCGTGACTTCGCCGTGGACCTGGAACACCAGCCCGCATTCCTCCATGGCGGCCAGCGCAGGGAAGATCCTGTCGATGGACGTGACGCCCGCATCGGAATTCGTCGTGGCGCCGGCGGGGTACAGCTTTGCGCCGATCACGAAGCCGCTCTTGCGGGCTGCGAAAATTTCCGCGGCAGCCGTGTTGTCGGTCAGGTACAGGGACATCAGCGGCTCGAACGACAATCCAGCCGGTACCGCCTGCAGGATGCGCTGCCGATAGGCTTTCGCCTGTTCGACGGTCGTCACCGGCGGCTTCAGGTTGGGCATGATGACCGCGCGGGCAAACTGCCGTGCAGTGAAAGGCACGACGCTGGCCATCGCGGTGCCATCACGCACGTGGAGGTGCCAGTCGTCGGGTCGCAGGATCGTCAGCTGGGACATGGCAACGGGGCTGCTGGCAAACTGGCTGCTGGTCTGCTGGCCAGAGGAAGAGGGAAGCTACTTTCTGACGCGCGGCAGCTTACCAGCAGCGCGCTTGCCCGTCGCCTTCCTGCGCGAGCGGCTGCGCAGCAGATCGTGATCGAGCAGCAGGCTCGTCGTGAAGCGCACGCCGAAGCCCG
>CAZBKC010000709.1:0-1847 GCA_964492345.1 uncultured Steroidobacter sp.
GGCGCAGACGACACCGGCCGGCGTGCCCGAGTTGCACCGCTGGGGCTTGGACATCGTCGTGGTCTGGGACGCCGAAGACCCCGCCACCGACGTGCGGCTGAAGGCCGGCTATCTGCTGGCCAAGGCGCTGTGCGTGCGCGCCAACCAGCACGACGAGGAAGAGGCGGCAAGCCTGGCTGAAATGGACGTGGCCATCGAGGCGATCCGCAAGCAGATTTCCGGGTTCGAGGAGATCAGGACCTCGGCGCGCACGGTCGTGAACGGCGGCGAGAAGATCCTCAACCGGGCGCGGCTGATGGAAGAGGAGATCACCCGTCGCCTGCTGGGCCTGGACACGCAGATTGGCCGTCTGCGCGACGCCGTAGCGGACGGGGCAGGCTGATCGCGCATGCAGCTGCGCGACGGCACTGTCCTGTTCTCGGCGACCGATCTGGTCGCCTATCTCGAATGCGAGCACCTCACCGTGCTCGACTTCCAGGCTCTGAATGACGCAGACATGCGCGATGCCAGATCTGCGCTCGACGAATCGGCCGAGCTAATCGCGCGCAAGGGCGACGAGCACGAGCGGGCCTACCTGCAGCGGCTGCGCAAGCAGGGGCGAGCGGTCGTGGACATCGCTGCCGACGGCGGCGGCATCAACGACAAGGTCGAGCGCACGCTGCAAGCGATGCAGCAGGGAGCCGAAGTCGTCTACCAGGCCACCCTGCGCGATGGGCCGTTGATCGGGCATGCGGACTTCCTGCGCCGGGTCGACGGCGAGCCCTCGGCGCTAGGTGCTTGGCGCTACGAGGTCGCCGACACCAAGCTGGCGCGATCTGCCAAGGCCAAGTTCCTGGTACAGCTGGCCTTCTACAGCGCGCTGCTCGCCAAGGCGCAGGGTGCGGAGCCGCGGCTGATGCATGTGGTGCTGGGCGATCACACCGAGCGCGCGTTCCGGTGCGCCGACTACATGCACTATTACCGCTCGCTGCTCGCGCGGTTCTTGGCCCGCGTGCAGGCCCTTGCCGATGGTGCGCAGGCGGCAACCTGTCCGCTGCCTGTGGCGCATTGCGACCTTTGCCACTGGCGTGACCGCTGCGAGGCACAGCGCGTCGCGGACGACCACCTGTGCCAGGTGGCCAACATCAGCCGCATCCAGTGGGCCAAGCTGCAGGCCGCCGGCGTCGACACCATGGCTCGCCTGGCCACGTTGCCAGCGGGCACGCCGATCCCACGCCTGAACGCCGACACGCTGGAACGGCTGCGCTCCCAGGCCGAGCTGCAGGACCGGGCGCGGCGCACGAGCCAGCGCGAAGTGCTGCTGCTGCCGCCGGACCCAGAGTCACGCAGGGGCTTTCACCGGCTGCCGGAGCCCAATGCCGGCGACATGTTCTTCGACATGGAAGGCGACCCGCTCGAGGACGGTGGCCTGGAGTACCTGTTTGGGGTCTGGTTTCACGACGGTGGATCCTGGGCGTTCCAGCCGTTCTGGGCCCATACCCGGGCCGAGGAGCGTGCAGCTTTCGAAGCCTTCGTCGACTTCGTCACCCGTCGGCGCGAACGTTTTCCCGGTGCCCATGTCTACCACTACGCCAGCTACGAAGAGACGGCGCTCAAGCGTCTGGCCAGCTGGCACGCCACGCGCGAGGTGGAGGTCGACAACCTGCTGCGCCAGGGTGCCCTCGTCGACTTGTACAAGGTCGTGCGCGAGGCCATTCGCATCTCCGAACCGAGCTACTCGATCAAGTACGTCGAGCACTTCTATCGACCCGCGCGCGCGGGCGACGTCCAGAACGCCGGTGCCAGCATCGTCTTCTACGAGCGCTGGCGCGAGACGCAGGACGCGCAACTGCTGCAGGACATCGCCG
>CAZBKC010000710.1:0-1845 GCA_964492345.1 uncultured Steroidobacter sp.
TGCTCGAACTGATCGACGAGCACGGCCCAGCCCTGTTCAACCTGGAATGATCGCCGGCGGTTCACCTCTCCGCGTGGCTCAACCCGCAGGGCACTCCCTGGCAACCGCCCTGCTTTCTCCTGCTCTGGCCAGCCGCCAGTAGCCAGTCGCCAGCAGCCCCCCTCCGTGGTCACCCTCAGTTCCGACAGTCGCCCGATCATCGGCCACGGACCGGCGCTGGGGGCACGCTTCTTTTTTCTCGCCATCGCTTCCATCGCGCTGATGGTGTTCGACCATCGCGGCGGATACATGGAAGTGACGCGTTCATGGCTGCAGACCGCGGTGAATCCGTTGTACACCGTCGTGCAGATGCCGGGACAGTTATGGGGCTGGCTCACCGGCAGCTTCTCCGATCGCAGCCGCCTGCGAACCGAAAACCTTCAGCTCAGCGAAGAGCTGCGCGCTGCGCGGGTCAAGCTGCTGCGCTTCGACGCGCTGACGGAAGAGAACCGCCGGCTGCGCGCGATCCGCAATGCCTCCCAGGGAATGGGCGAGCGGACGCTGATCGCCGAAATTGCGGGCGTGGACGTCGATCCGTACCGGCACCGCGTGCGGATCAACAAGGGCCGGCGCGATGGCGTGTTCAAGGGTCAGCCGGTCCTGGATGCCTTCGGCATCGTCGGCCAGGTCACGCGCGTCGACGAGATCGGCGCCGAAATCATTCTGATCAGCGACAACGAACATGCGACGCCCGTGCAGGTGAATCGCAACGGCATCCGCTCGATCGCGGTCGGCACCGGCGACATCCATCGCCTCAGCCTGCCCTTCCTGACCATCGAATCCGACGTGAAGACAGACGACCTGCTGGTCTCGTCCGGTCTCGACGGCATTTTCCCGGCAGGTTATCCGGTCGCCACCATCACGAAGGTGGAACGGGATCCCTCCGCGACGTTCGCCGTCGTCGAAGCCCGGCCGCTCGCGCAGCTCGATCGTTCGCGCGAAGTCCTGCTGCTATGGGTCGATCCGGCCACGCAACCGCCGACCGACGCGCCAGCGCCGGCGAGGAAGCCACCTGCCGCATCTGCAGCACCCGCAACTTCACCCCCGCCGGCGACAGCGACATCGCCCGCGAGAACGCAGCCCGAGACGACGACGCCTGCGCCAGTCCCCGCAACAGACGAACCGATCACCCCGCCGCCGCCATGATCGACGTCAAGGACATCTCTCGCGTTCACGGAGTCCGCCTGCATGGCTGACGGCGCCTCCAGCGGACTGCGCATCACGGTCACCACGCTGCTGGCGCTGATCTTCGCGGTGGCGCCGTTCCCGGACGTCGTGAACCAGGCCAAGCCACCGCTGTTGCTGCTGCTGGTCATCTACTGGTCGCTGAGCGCACCGCGCATCGCCGGCTTGATGTTCGCGTGGATGTGCGGCTTCGCGATCGATGTGGTGAAAGGCCCGCTGTTCGGCCAGCATGCAGTGGCCTACCTGCTCATCGCGTACCTGACTCACAAGTTCCAGTTGCGCATGCGAATCTTCCCGATCTATCACCAGACCATGACCGTCTTCATGCTGCTCGCGCTGTACGAGTTCGTGGTGTTCTGGATCGACGGAATCATTGGCCCGGCCGTCACGACCTGGATGCGCTGGATTCCCGTCATCACCGGCACACTGCTGTGGCCGGTGCTGGTCGCGGTGCTCGATACGTGGAACAGGGCGAGAAGATGAGCAGGGCTACTGGCAGCTGGCTACTGGATACTGGCCAGAATGCGGATGACAGCCGTTCTTCCTGCTCTGGCCAGCCACCAGTAGCCAGTAGCCAGTAGCAGTAGCCCTCGCTCCCATGTCCCGCTCCGTCCGCATCAA
>CAZBKC010000711.1:0-1841 GCA_964492345.1 uncultured Steroidobacter sp.
ATCCAGTCGGACAGCGCCACCTTGGCAGCGTTGACACCGGACGTCCTGCAGTGGCTCTCGGAGAACGGGCAATTGGAGCGCTACCGAATCCGGAGAGTTGGCCAATGACACTGAAGCCCGACCTCGCCCTCATCGAGAAGGCGATCGACCAACTTGAGCACCGGGAGGTCCGGGTGCTGGTCTGGGGCCTCGTGGACAGCGCGCTCAGCCAAGAAGAAGTCGACGACACACTGCGCAATGTTCTCAATGAGAACCAGGATCTGGCGGCCGATTCCGATTGCACGCTCGACACCGAAGCGAGCTTTTGCCAGCGATTGCTCAACCTCGGCTATCTGATTGAAGTGTTGGGCCGCCCACTCACCGCTACGCGTTACCGCACGCGCATGGCAGAGGGCGTGCGCCTGTTCGCGCGGCTGCGCCAATTGTTTCCTGGCAAGCACGAGGGCGCCGGCTGGGTCAGCGGCGCGACTCTGGTCGCCGATTATCGACTCCTGTGGCGGCCGAGGAAGTACCCGGCGCGCAACCTTACGCGCGACAACGCTTACGAAGCGATCGCCGCACGGATCTCCGATCCTCGGTTGCTTGCTGCCGTCAACCACTGGTTCGACGAGGGTGACAAGAACTGGCGGTTCGCAAGGTTCCAGATCGATGCCTCGGCCCGGATTCTTGAGCGCCTATACACGCGACGCCCGCGCGGCACGATCGTCGCGGCCGGCACCGGCAGCGGCAAGACGATTGCGTTTTACCTGCCGGCGCTTGCTTGGCTGAGCGCCGAGCGCAAGGCGCAATCGCGAAGTCGAGGGGTGCGCATACTGGCACTGTACCCGCGCAACGAGTTGCTCAAGGACCAACTCGCCGAGGTGTATGCCCAGGCCCGCAAGTTCGACGAAGAACTCGGTCGCGTCGGCACGACACTGAGCGTCGGCGTGCTTTTCGGCGACACACCTACTACTGTGCGCCAGATCGGCCACCAGTGGCAGAAAGCACAGGGCGCCTGCCCGTTCTTCCGTTGCCCTCGATGCGACGGTGAATTGCACCTGCAGAGCGACCAAGTGGCAGAGGCCGACGCGCGCATGGCATGCCGGGCTTGCGGCGCGACCGTCGATAGCCGCCAACTGCGTTTCACGCGTAGGGCGATGATGGACGATCCGCCGGACATCTTGTTCACTTCGGTGGAAATGATGAACCAGCGCATGGCCGATTCATCCATGCGCCATCTGTTTGGCCTAGGCCCGCTCGCCGAGCGCGCGCCGACACTCATGCTGTTGGACGAAGTCCACCTCTACAGCGGTACCTTCGGCGCGCAGGTGGCTCACCTGTTGCGCCGCTGGTCACACCTCACGCGCCGGCAGACTCAGTTCGTCGGCCTCTCGGCGACGATTTCGGAGGGTGCATCCTATTTCGCGTCGCTTGTCGGCCTCGACCGTAGCGTGGTCGAGGAAATCACCCCGAGCGCCGACCACATGACTAGCGAGGGGGCAGAGTACATGCTGGCGTTGCGCGGCGATCCGGTTTCGCAGGCGGCGCTGCTGTCGACCTCGATCCAAGCGCTAATGCTCGCTTCGCGTTTGCTCGACCGGCGCGATCAGTTCGGCGAAGACGAGCGCCCGTTCGCAGGCTGGCGGAGCTTTGCCTTTACCGACCAACTTGACGCGACCAACCGACTCTTCTACGACCTGCGCGATGCCGAAGGCCTGACGCCACAGGGATACCCCGCCACACTACGTGCTCCGAATGGTGGGCTGGCGTTCTTGCGTCGTAGCGGTGCAGATCAGCGCCGCTACGAAGGAGGCCAGGACTGGCGCATGCTCGAAGCCAACGGTCACGCGCTGACCAGCCGT
>CAZBKC010000712.1:0-1840 GCA_964492345.1 uncultured Steroidobacter sp.
CTGCAGATCGGTGTAGTCGTAGAAGAACGCAGTGAAATTCGCCTGCACGCGCCCGTTCGCCATCACATTCTTCGAGCCGATCTCGAATGCATTGACGAATTCCGGATCGTAGACGGGCGGCACACTCGCCAGCGCGACATTGTCCTGCGCCGGCGGATTGAAGCCGCCCGCCTTGTAGCCGCGCGAGTAGAACGCGTACAGCGTCGAATCGTCGAACCAGCCCGGTTTCCAGTCGAAGCCGAACCGTCCCGTGAACTCGTTGAAGGTCGTCTCGTCGACACGGAAGTCATCGAACTCCGTCGCCGTCGGCGGCACCAGCACGGGCACGGCGAACAGCATCTGCCGGTCCTTGATGCTCTTCTCATCGCGCGTATAGCGCAGACCGAGCGTCCACTTGAAGGCGTCGGTCATGTCCCAGTACAGCTCGCCGAATGCCGCCGTGGATTTGAGTGCCGCGGACGGCGTGGCGTTGATGTAGTACGGTGGCGCCGAGTTGACATAGGGCGTGTACGCGCTGGACACCAGCGCCCAGTAGTCGGGTTCGCTGGTGACGACGGTGTAATTCTCGTCGACATCGGTGTCGAAGTAGAACAGCCCGACCTGGAAATTGAGCGGGCCGTCGAAGCTCGATGACAGGCGCAGCTCCTGTGACCACTGGTGTCCGTCCTGATCCGACTGGTCGTAGTTGCGGGAACGATCGCCCACGCTCCGGATGACACCATTCAGCGAGCCCAGCATCGAAGGGTCGATCTCGCTGATCGGTACGCCGCCCATCAATGCTGTCAGATAGCCGAGCGCGGGCCCGTTGTAGGCCATGCCGGGAATGCTCCAGTTGTAATCCGTGCGGCCGACGAACGTGGTTTCCTGATATCCGGTCAGCGATGTGAGCGTCAGCGACCCGAAGTCGTGCACGAACTCGCATGCGGCAACGATGTGAGGATCCCCAGATACATCGCGTACTCCTTCTTGCCTGATGGAGACGATCGGTTCGACGCCGGGCCAGCGGCTCGCGCTTCCTGCGCCGACTCGCCGGCACATCGACGCCAGCGACGGATGGAGTATGTCACTTCACGCAGTGCGCCCAAAGATCGGACGGCTCGTACAGGCACTGGATACAACGCCCATTGAGGTCGCAACGGGCGCGGGCGACTGCAAGGCGGGACGCGGCGCCGGGATCAGAAGTCGGCGAAATTCGCCTCGAGGACTTCGGCCTCGGCAGCGCAGCCGATTTCACGAACGGTGTTGGGTCCGGGGAAGAAGTCTTCGATCAGGTCCTTGCCACCGGCGGCCCGCCAGCGGACCTTCACGCTGATGGTTTTGAACGTATGGGTGTTCGCCAGCCACAGACGATTGTTCCGCGCGTCGCAGGCGCCTTCGAACTTGAGCGACACAAAGGTCGGGGCGGCCGCGTCCTCGGCCTGCGGGCGCGCCGGCAGCGCCGCAAAAACGGCTACAACTGCAACTGCAACAATCCAGACCGTTCTGGTCAGTGTCATCGTCTTCCCCCGAGCGCCCCACGGCGATGTCTCGCAGTTGCCCCTCTCGTGCGGACGAGTCAACCGTCGGAGGAAATATAGACGCTCCGGCGCCGACTCGCACCGATTGAACGCTGCTGGAGAGGGAAAATCTCGACGCAACGCACGGTTTGCCGTCGGTGACCGACAGCATGCGACGCGCTGGACTCGTCAACAGTCCCCATCGGGCGCCGCTCGTCGAAGAACGAAAGACAGCAGCGGCTCCACCGTAGTGCGCTACGTATTTCTGTGACTGCACACCTTCCGGGACCGGCCGCACCATGGCCACGGTCCGGGATTGAAGGGTGTTTTCGCGTGGAAAGAGA
>CAZBKC010000713.1:0-1838 GCA_964492345.1 uncultured Steroidobacter sp.
TCATCCGCGACCTGCCGGCGACCTACGCCAACTGGCGCGCGGCGGAATCGCTCGAAAGCTTCCTCGAACGCGGCAAAGTAGTGGCCATCGCCGATATCGATACGCGCAAGCTGACGCGCATCCTTCGCGAGAAAGGGGCGCTCGCCGGCTGCATCATGACCGGCGAGAAGGCCACGGCGACCGCAGCGGTACACGCTGCGCGCAAGTTTCCCGGCCTCAAGGGCATGGATCTCGCGAAGGTCGTATCGACCAAGCGCACGTATCAATGGAATGAAGGCACCAACTGGGCGTTGGAGCAGGGCGCCAAGCAGCGTCCCGGCCAGCGTGTGCATGTCGTCGCCTACGATTTCGGCATCAAGCGCAACATCCTGCGCCTGCTGGCCGATCACGGCTGTCGCGTCACGGTGGTGCCGGCACAGACAACCGGCGACACGGTACTGGCGATGAATCCCGACGGCATCTTTTTGTCGAACGGTCCCGGCGATCCGGAGCCGTGCACGTACGCGATCGACGCGATCCGCATGTTCCTGGAAACCGACATTCCGGTGTTCGGGATCTGTCTCGGCCACCAGTTGCTGGGGCTCGCGAGCGATGCGAAGACGGTCAAGATGAAGTTCGGTCACCACGGCGCCAATCACCCGGTGCAGAGCATCGCGAGCGGTCGCGTGCTGATCACGAGCCAGAATCACGGATTCGCCGTCGATGAGACGACGCTGGGTTCGAACGTGAAGGTCACGCACAAATCACTTTTCGACGGGTCCCTGCAAGGTATCGAGCGGACCGACCGGCCGGCCTTCGGTTTCCAGGGCCATCCGGAAGCGAGCCCGGGCCCGCACGACGTGCGCGAACTTTTCGGCCGCTTCGTGGAAATGATCAACGAGCGCCTGAATGCGCAGACCGTCGCCAAAGAAGGCGCGCGTCGTGTCGCGGAGCGCTAGAGAGACGAGCGTTACAGACAAGAGTCGAGATGCCAAAACGTACTGATATCCAGAGCATTCTGATCATCGGCGCCGGTCCCATCGTCATCGGGCAGGCGTGCGAATTCGACTACTCGGGCGCGCAGGCATGCAAGGCGCTCAAGGAGGAGGGCTACCGCGTCATCCTCGTCAATTCCAATCCGGCGACGATCATGACGGATCCGGAAACCGCGGACGTCATCTACATCGAGCCGGTCAACTGGCGTGCTGTCGAGCGCATCATCGAGAAGGAAAGACCCAGCGCGCTGCTGCCCACCATGGGCGGTCAGACGGCGCTCAACTGTGCGCTCGATCTGGTGCGCGAAGGTGTACTCGAGAAGTATGGTGTGGAACTGATCGCGGCGTCGCGCGAGGCCATCGACATGGCCGAAGATCGCGAGCGCTTCCGCAATGCCATGCGCGAAATCGGCCTGGAATCGCCGCGTTCGCGCATCGCTCACAGCATGGACGAAGCGCTGGCGGTGCAGGCGGAAATCGGCTTCCCGACCGTCATTCGTCCGTCGTTCACGATGGGCGGTTCGGGCGGCGGTATCGCCTACAACCGCGAGGAATTCGTCGAGATCGTCGAGCGCGGTCTCGATGCTTCCCCGACCAGCGAAGTCCTGCTCGAAGAATCGGTGATCGGCTGGAAGGAATTCGAGATGGAAGTTGTCCGCGACCGCAAGGACAACTGCATCATCATCTGCTCGATCGAAAACTTCGACCCGATGGGCGTGCACACGGGCGACTCGATCACCGTCGCGCCGGCGCAGACGCTGACCGACAAGGAATATCAGCGCATGCGCAACGCGTCGATCGCGGTGCTGCGCAAGATCGGCGTCGAGTGCGGCGGATCGAACGTGCAGTTCGCGCTGAGCCCGG
>CAZBKC010000714.1:0-1836 GCA_964492345.1 uncultured Steroidobacter sp.
ACGGTTGACGGCCAGAAAAATGCCTTCCTTTCCGACCGTCAACAGTCAACGGACAACTGTCAACCGCCTTAGGGATGATCGTCCCTGCGACGGCCGAACGCACGCATCTCCGTCTCAGGGCGCTTCACAGAGTCACCGCGCCCGATTGCGTAGTAAGACAATCCCAGGCTCTTGACGATGCTCGGATCGAAAAGATTACGTCCATCGAAAATGACCGGATGCGCGAGCGTCTTGCGGATTGCCTCGAAGTCCGGGCTGCGGAATTCCTGCCATTCGGTGGCAATCGCCAGCGCATCCGCACCGACTAGAGCTTCCATGCCGTTGTTCACAAACGTCAGGTCCTCACGCTCGCCATAAATCCGCTGCGTCTCGTGTATCGCGACCGGGTCGTAGGCGCGCACTTTCGCGCCTGCGTCCCACAGCGCCTCGATCAGCGTGCGGCTTGGCGCTTCGCGCATGTCATCCGTATTCGGCTTGAAGGCCAGGCCCCACAGCGCAATGGTCTTGCCGCGCAGGTCGCCGTTGAAGTAGCGGTGGATCTTTTCGAACAGCAGCTTCTTCTGCCGACCGTTGACACCTTCGACCGCATTCAGCAGTTGTGCGTCGAACTGATACTCGCGTGCGCTACGCGCCAGCGCCTGTACGTCCTTCGGAAAGCACGAACCACCGTAACCGGCGCCGGGATAAATGAACTGATAGCCGATGCGGGGATCCGATCCGATTCCACGACGGACTTTTTCGATATCCGCACCCATGCGCTCGGCGAGATTGGCCAGCTCATTCATGAAGCTGATCTTGGTAGCGAGCATCGCATTCGCGGCGTACTTGGTAAGTTCCGAAGAACGCACATCCATGATGATCATCCGATCACGACTGCGCGTGAACGGGTCGTACAACGCCTTGAGCAATTCGGCCGTACGCGGATTCTCGGCACCGACGACGATGCGGTCCGGTTTCATGAAATCCTGGATCGCCGCACCTTCCTTGAGGAATTCGGGGTTCGAGACCACATCGAACTCCTGGCTCGCACCGCGTTCCTTCAGGGTTGCGAGGATCTTTGCATTGACCTTGCTTGCCGTGCCCACGGGGACGGTCGATTTGACCACCACGATCCGGTATTCCTCCATGTGCCGGCCAATGGACTCGGCGACCGCGAGCACGTACTTCAGGTCAGCAGAGCCGTCTTCATCGGGCGGCGTGCCCACTGCCACGAACTGGAACAGGCCATGCTTGACGCCTTCCGCCGCGTCGGTGGTGAACTCCAGACGGCCGGCCTGAATATTTTTCTTCAGCAGATCATCGAGACCGGGCTCGAAGATCGGCGACTCTCCCCGCTGCAGCATCTCGACCTTGCGGGCATCGACATCGACACACAGAACGTTGTTGCCCGCTTCCGCGAAGCAGGCACCCGTAACCAAGCCTACGTAGCCCGAGCCGAAAATCGTGAGTCGCATGCGCTATCCGTGTGAGCGGGATGGGAAGCACAACGCTAGCCCATGCACACAGGACGGTAAAGCCTGAAATACACACGCGGGAACCGGCAGCGCCGGATTCCAGCCCGCCAACGCCCCGCGCAGGGCGACTCAACTCACCTTCTTCGATGCCACGTTCGACTGGTCGCTCATCACTCCTTGCTTACTCACGGCGACCACTGCAAAGAACCACGTCCCGGACTCGAGATTGTCATGACGAACGTATTCACGGAAGGATTGGCGCGATCGAAACGAAGGCAGTGCCTGATAAAAAAACTCCCGGGCCGTGCTTCAAGGCTGGCTAGTACTGTGACACAGTAGTTCCGAAGCAACCCCCTCCCTGCCCTCCCCCGGCAACCGGGGG
>CAZBKC010000715.1:0-1836 GCA_964492345.1 uncultured Steroidobacter sp.
TGTACCGCGGGGAACCGGAGCAACCTTGCCTCGCCAAGTGAGTTGACTGTTTGAACGGCAAGCTCGTTCATGGTGTCGCCGCGCGTGGTGACGCCGATTCCGCCTCGGCCCACTTGTCGAACGGGCAGGCGGCGCGCTCCGCGTTCCGGTGAAGAATCCTCCAGTGGCTGGAAGGACGGCAGCGGGTCCATGGTGAACCTCCATAGAGTCTGGTGCTGACACGCGGGGCCGCAGTCCGCTTCAATGAGCGCGGAGGAGCAATGGCGGCGCATGAGCGCGTGAGCATGGGAACAGGAAGGAGCGGCAACACCGCGGAGCCGAGCGCACCGAGGAAGATGTGCGCATCGGGAAACGGCTGAGCAGTGTGCTGTTGCCAGATTCAAGCTTGGGGAACCATTGGCCCCAATACTCCGCCGGTGCGTAGCAGCCGGTGCCCGTCGAAGGGCAAACTCGTGTGCGGGTCACGACCGCTAACGGCTGCATGCGGGCAGCATCCGTGGGCTTTTGCATCCGCAACTGCCGCCCTCTAAGTTACTGAGCGGGCAGGCAACGCACGACGGACGGATTCATTTGATCAACCGGGATTCGCTGCGTCAAGCACAGCAGGTCATGGAGCACGCCGCGACTGGATGATCGTGCGACACCTGTCTGTGCCGCGAGCTGTGCGAGGTTGGTGCTCCGTGGCGATGACCATCGATCCAGTCATAGCGGGGCAGGCTTGCCGCCGCGCCGCCGGTGGCTCCCTCCCGCATGTCTGACCCGTGGGGGAGGGCAGAACTCCTGACCTCTGACGATGGCTGGTTGCTCGCGCGGTGCACTGCGAGTGAATTCAGGTGGGCGTGAGACCCCGAAACCCAAGGCCATAGCGACGGGATTTCCGATGGCGCAAGGATGGAGGTCGCAGAACACTAACGCCCACTCGCTGCCGTCCACCAACGTCGGCACAGCTCCAGTTCAAACGCACAGGCATTCCGATGAGGCCGGAGACGATCGCGAAGGGCAAGACCATGCTGGCCAGCGTCCTGCAGGACGGCGCGACCTACGAAGAGGCCGGAGCGCCGTATGGTCTCGGGCGTTCGACCGTGGAGCGCACGATCAAGGGGTTGATCTACCAAGTGGCGCACGAGCACGGGATCCCGGAAGTCGACGAGGACGCGCTGTCGTCGCTGCCGCGCCTGCGCCAGTTTCGTGAGCCGGTCCTGCAGGCCGTTCGCGGCTACACGCCTGGCAAGGCCAAACCGAAGCGAACGAACCTCGGGCCGGACGAGATCGCCGCCGGCGCGAGCCGCGTGCGGCAGCGCAGCGACAACCCGAACCGGGATGTGGCGCTGATCTTCGTCCTGTTCTGCACCGGCGCGAAGCCTATCGAGATCGCGCGGCTCGAGGTGCGGGACTACCTCGACCCGGATGGCAGCGTCAGGGGGCGTTCCGAGATGCGGCCCGAGGCCGCGGTGAACGGGCGGAGCAGACCGCTCTTCTTCACGTCGTCGCGGGCCTGCGCCGCGGTCGACGCCTACCTGGTCGAGCGCGTGCGCCGCAAACTCGGCGTGGCCGTCGGAAGTGGGGCATCTGTTGCTGGAGCCTACAGGGGTCTCGATCCCCGCAGCGCGCTGTTCCTGACGGAAAACGGCAACCGGTTCGAGGTGACAGCCCGCGGTCCGGACGACCCGCGGACCACGTGTCGGCTGATGATCGCGACGCTACGCTTGATCTTCAAGCGCGCAGGGTGGACGGGCGTGACCTCCCAGTCAGCGCGGTGCGTCGTGGCCAGGCGCCTGGCCGACAAGGGTGCCGACGGTGCGCAGGTCGGAGAACTCCTGGGCCTGTCGAGCTCGC
>CAZBKC010000716.1:0-1835 GCA_964492345.1 uncultured Steroidobacter sp.
CATGCGATGGAACGAGGATGGCCACGCATGAGTCAGCGCTGCGGACGTAGCCGCGCTCGCATTCCCAGCCCTTGCCATAGCGGCTGGCACGCGAGTTCTCCGGCATGCCGACAGCTTCGGCGCGCGGGGCACTCGTATCAAAAGTCCAGCCTGTCGCCGTCAGCAACAGGATCGCGAGTGCGTGCGCACCCACTCGTCGTGTGATGTTCAAGGAGACGTCCTTCGCCGTCTCGCGGCGTCATGTGGATGGGGTCGCGCTGCTGCAGGGGTACGGTCGCGACCGGATGGATCTGCCTTCGGACGAAGGGGAATCCCGCTGCGATTGCCCGAGTGTGCGCCTACCGGACCCGAATAGATACTCGAATCGAAGTACCGGCAGGATTGGGTGGCGCAGCGCAGCGTTGATGGCATTCATGCATGCATTCGTACGATCGAAAGTGCACGAGCGAACGCAGCCCGATCGCCAGCATCGAGGTCGCATCTGAATGAGGGCGCCCAAACTAAATCGGACCCGCGCTGCGCCGCGGGTGTATAGTCGTTGCCGGTTGCATCGCAGCGGTACCGGGCAGCCCAGGTGCCCGCAGCCGCGGTTCGCGAATGAATTCCGATGGTCGCCGTCGATGCGACACGTCAAGTTCCGGAGAAGGTAGATGCGTAGCGAACTGACTTTCGATCCCGCGTTGGCGCTCGCATCGAGTTCTTCCGAGCGTCGCGAGATGGTGCAGCGTGCCGAGCGGGAACGCGCCGAGTCGCGGCGTCGTGAGCTCGACTCGCAATCGTCGCCGGAGATTCTCCCGGAAGAGCGCATTCGTATCTGGGAAAGCCTCCACGCGCTCCAGCTGCCGCGGACCGAGGAGCATCCCCTGGTCGCCGTCATCGCAAGACAGACACAACTGTCGGTTCTCGATATCAGGGACGAGCAGACTCGTCGGCGCGCGCGGCGTGAAGTGGTCGTCAGCGGATGACATACGCACGCATCGCATCCGGCGCCCACGTCGTGGCGCCGTTCGCACTCACATCGATGGCAGAGATCTCTGCGCCGGACGGTTGCAGTGGAACATGGCAGCACTACGTCATCACGCAGGGCCATAACAGGATCGAAGGCATGCGTTGTGGATCGCACGATGAAGTCAGCATGGCGCTGGCGGACGTCCTCGATCGTCTGAACGGACGGTTCTCGAAGGCTCCCCGGAATACGGCCGTGCGCGGACGACGCTAGGTAAACGCTGATCAAGTCCTCATCTGTCGTTCCCGCGCAGGCGGGAATCCATCTGAATCAGGAAAATGGATCCCCGCCTGCGCGGGGATGACGGCTTGATCAGTGCCTACCTAGTTTCTTGTCTTCTTTGAAATGACGGCCGACTGCGTCGGCAAGACGGCCTTCGGCAGGATGGACTTCGTCAGGAAGGTGGACGTTGTCCGCAGGGAAGAAGGTTTCTCCGTTCTTCCTTGCCGCAGGCCTTCCTGTCGAAGACCTTCCTGCGAAGCCGTTTGCCGCAGGCCGTCATGTCTCTTCGCTCCGACCCCGCCGCTGAAGAGTCACTTCAGGTCGAAGCGATCCAGGTTCATCACCTTGGTCCAGGCCGCCACGAAATCCGTGACGAACTGCTGCTGTGCATCCGAACTGCCGTACACCTCGGCCAATGCGCGCAGTTGCGAGTTCGAGCCGAAGACCAGGTCGATCCGCGAGCCGGTCCATTTCACCGCACCGGTCTTGCGGTCGCGTCCTTCGAACACATCCTTCGCGTCCGATGTCGCCTTCCACTGCGTGCCCATATCGAGCAGGTTGACGAAGAAATCATTGGTCAGCGTTTCGGGCTTCTGCGTGAACACGC
>CAZBKC010000717.1:0-1831 GCA_964492345.1 uncultured Steroidobacter sp.
GGAGAAGGCGCAGAAGCTGCACTTGTAGAGACAGATGTTCGTGTAGTTGATGTTGCGGACGACGGCATAGCTCACTGTGTCGCCGACGGTCTGCTGGCGCAGTTCGTCGGCTGCGCGACAGAGATGGGCGAAGTCCGGGCCGCGAGCCGTGAATAGTTCGGCGATCTCGTGTTCCGCGAGGCCCGTTGACGCGCGGTCGATCAGTGCAGACAGCGTCGAGCGGCGCGGCAGGGCCGCGAGCGGGGTGTCGCGTACATCATCGGCGTCGGCCGCGTCCGGCGAGCCTGCGGTCCAGTGTCCTACGCGTGCCCAGCCCGCGCCGTCGGACAGTCGCAGCACCGCGGCGTGCAGTTCGGGCGCGATCCAGTCGTTGCGCGATTGCACATACGCGGGATACACGGTGAGTCGTTCGACCAGGTCGCATCCGCTGCGCACCGTGTCCTGCGCCAGCTTGTCCAGATGCGGCCACGGCGCTTCGGGATTCACGTGATCCGGCGTGAGCGGCGACACACCGCCCCAGTCATTGATGCCGGCGGCGATCAGTTCCGGCAGATCGCCGCCGTACAGATTCGGCGGCGCCTGGATGCTCATGGCCGCACCAAAGATCAGGCGTGCCGCTGCAATCGTCCAGCACAGCTCGTCCATCGAGGGTTCCGGCGCGGCGTGCATCTTGGTGCCCGGCTTGGCGCGGAAGTTCTGGACGATGATTTCCTGAATGTGCCCGTAGCGATCCGACAGCTCGCGCAGGGCGAGCAGTGAGTCCAGCCGTTCGCGCCGCGTTTCGCCGATGCCGATCAGGATGCCGCTCGTCATTGGCACGCACGCTTCGCCGGCGAGCCGCAGTGTTTCCAGGCGGCGCGCCGGCACCTTGTCCGGTGAACCGAAATGCGGGCCGCCGCGCTGGCACAGCCGCTGCGACGAAGATTCGAGCATGATGCCCATCGACGGCGCGACCTTTCGCAGCCGGGCGAAGTCGTCCGCGTCCATCAGTCCCGGATTCAGGTGCGGCAGCAGGCCCGTCTCGCGAACCACGCGGCCGGCGATGTGTTCGAGATAGTCCAGCGTCGTGGCAAAGCCGAGATCCGCCAGTGCTGCGCGCGCGCTTGCATAACGTGCCTCAGGGCGATCGCCGAGCGTGAACAGGATTTCCTTGCAGCCGAGCGCCGCGCCGTCGCGCGCGATGCGCAGGACATCGTCCGGTTCGAGATAGGGCTTCCCCAGGTGTCGCGGCGTCTGGGCGAAGGTGCAGTAGTGGCACACGTCGCGGCACAACTGCGTGAGCGGCACGAAGACCTTGCGCGAATAGCTGATGCGCGTGCCCCAGCCGCGTTCGCGCAGTTCACCTGCGAGTGGTGCGAGATCGCGCCAGTCGCCGTGATCCAGCAGCGCGTATGCCTGTTCGGCGGTCGGCCGCTGATCCAGCCATGAATGCAGCGGGGAGGTCATCGACTATCCCTGAGGGGGCTGTCCGTGAAGGCGATGTCCGGATCCCGTTGGGACAACGCCTGCAATATTTCTGTTGCCGGGTTCTGTTGCAGCAGCGCGAGATCCTCGGGCTCGTCGAGATCGAGCGCGAGTTCCGGCAGGTCCATGATGGCCGCAGGGATGCCGGCGGCCGCCGCGGCTTGCAGATGCCGCTCGAAACTGCGGCCGCCGAAGGTCGGCGCGATCGCGTTCGGCGGCGTGCACAGCAGGGCATTGGTGCCGATACGCTGACGATCGGGGACGATCACGATTCCCTGTTGCCGCTCGGACAGCAGCTTGTGCAGTGAGTCCACCGTCACGAGCGGCAGATCGCCGGGCAGCATGAGCACGCGGCCGGGTTTGACCG
>CAZBKC010000718.1:0-1823 GCA_964492345.1 uncultured Steroidobacter sp.
ACGGTCGGATAAGGAAGGCATTTTTCTGGCCGTCAACCGCCAACTGTCAACCGTCGACTCGTAAGTAAGTGCCATTGAAGCTAAGGACGTGAATCTGATGTCAGGAAAAATCCTGTCGAGACTCTCTCTTCTGACCTCTGTGTACTCTGTGATCTCCGTGTGAAACCTCTTTTCCTGACTTACTACTACCGCGCCGCCGCCTCGCGAGGCAGCGGACGGAAGCCGCCGCCGAGCGCCTTGTACATGGCGAGCAGCGCAGTTGCAGTCTGGGTCTCGCTTTGCGCGAGGCGATCTTCCGCTTCCAGCAGGGTGCGTTCGGCATCGAGCACCGTCAGGAAGTCTGCCGCGCCACTGTCGAAACGGGCACGGGCCAGTCGTGCGGCTTCCTCGGAAGCAGACGCGCTCGACTGCAGGTACTGCTGCTTGATACGCGCCTTGGCATAGTCGCTCAGGCTCGCATCGGTTTCTTCCAGCGCGCGCAGCACGGTTTGTTCATAGCGCGCGAGTGCGCCATCGGTGGCTGCTTCGCGCTGCTTGATGCGTTGCCGGACACGGCCCAGGTCGAACGCGGCCCATTGGATGCTCGGGCCAAACGCGTACGCCTCGCTTGCTCCCGTGCCGAGATTCCCTGAAGACACCGCGTCAAACCCCCAACTGCCCACGAACGAAATCCGTGGAAACAGATCGGCCACCGCGACGCCGATGGCTGCCGTGGAGGCAGCGAGTTGCCGCTCCGCCATCCGGATATCGGGACGACGCCGCAGCAGGCTCTCCGGCGTACCGATGCTGTAGGTTGCCGGGAGCGCGGGCAGCGCCTGCGACTTGTTGAGCGTCGTCAGCAATGCGTCCGGCGATCGGCCCGTTAGAACCCCGAGGCGCAATGTCGAGCGCGTCACGGCCGCTTCAAATTCCGGAATGGTCGAGAGCGTGATGCTCAGTTGCGCCTGCGCCCGCGACACATCGAGCTGCGTGCCGCGGCCCGCATCGAGACGAGCCTGCGTGATCCGCAGCGACTCGGCCTGATTGTCGGCGTTGCGCCGGGCGACTTCGAGACGCTGCTGGGCGCCGCGCAGATCGAAGTAGCTGCGCGCGGTTTCCGCCGTCACGCTGACCTGTGTGTCGTAGACGCCGGCCTCGGCCGCCTGCACGAATGCCGCCGCCGCTTCATTGTTGCGGCGGACGCGACCGAAGAAATCGAGTTCCCAGAAGGCGTCGAAGGATGCCTGGTAATAGTCCTGATCGCGGTCCGTGCCCGGCACCGTCTGCCATTCGCTCGCGCGACCCTCGACGTGCGCGGCGCCTGCAGTCACCGTCGGTGCGAAGTCGAGGCGCGTTTCGCCATGAATGGCACGTGCTTCACGCAGACTGGCGATCGCAATGCGGATGTCGTGATTGGCACGCAGGGCATCCTCGATCAGCTCATCGAGCGTCGCGTCGTTGAACGATTTCCAGAAATCCTGCTCCAGTGCCGCGGCATCCGCTCGCGTGTTTTCGACACCGACGAACTGATCCGGTGTCATCACCTTCGGCTCGTGATAGTCGGGTCCCACAGCGCACGCTGCGAGGAGGGCGCTGGCGATCAGAACCGCCGCTGCCCTCGCCAGCCGCTTGCCCCTCACCCTCACCCGCACCTCTGGCCAGTGGCCAGCAGCCAGTCGCCAGATGCCCGGCTCGCTACGCATGTGACACTCCTTCGATCGGCGCTGCCGGCGCATGCGACTTGAGCCGCTTCTGTCTGGTGACGGCGCGCAGCAGCACATAGAACACGGGTGTCAGGAACAGGCCGAAGAAGGTCACACCGAGCATGCCGGAGAACACGGCGA
>CAZBKC010000719.1:0-1823 GCA_964492345.1 uncultured Steroidobacter sp.
CTGCGCTTGCCCAGCTTGCCGACCAGCATCCAGCCGAGCGGCCGGTCGAAGCGGTGGTCGGGATCGTCGATCTGGAAGTGGCCGTTCGCCGCCATCGGATAGGCGCTGGCTGCAGCCCAGTCCTTGGGCAGCTGGAACTCCAGCGTGGCGCGCGATTCGAGGCCGCGCACGGCGGTGACGCGAGCGCGCGGCACGAGCCGGTCGGCCCTGAACAGCGCCCAGTCCGGCGTCATCAGCGAATCGAAGCGACCCGAGGAGCGCTCGTGGTTCACGACGAAGTCGTAATAGAGCCGCGAGTACTTGCCATGCGGCCGCCAGGTGACGCTGTCGTCCGTGACTTCGACGCTGTCGGTCGACGTGAAATTCAGGTGCCGCCGCGGATCGATGGCGAACACGATCTTGCCTGGCAGCTCTTCTCCCGAGAGCTTCACCTCGACATGGAATTGACCGGCGGCGGGCCGCGCCTCGACGCGATAGTGCGCGTCGTAGGTGGCGGCAGCGGCGGGAAAGCAGGTGACCAATGTTGCCGCAAGGACTGCAAGACGGGGCGCTGATGACATGAACGATTCCGCGGAACGAGGTCGCGGCAGTGTACCCGAGGCTCCGTGATCACAGCCCTTGAAAGCGTCTGCGGTGATCCTATTCAGGAGCCAAGAGGGTGTACTCCGCCCACGTCGCAACCTTTCCTATTCCATGTTGGAGGTCAGAACCATGGCACTTGCCCGCTATGAATCGTCCTGGGATGCGCTGAATCACCTGCATCGCCAGATCAACCGGATTTTCGACTCGCAGACTGCAGCAAGCGCCGACGTCGGGTCCTCCGCGACAGCGGATTGGATTCCGTCCGCAGACATCCTCGAGTACGCCGATCGCTTCGTGCTGAAGCTCGACGTTCCCGGCGTCAGCACCAGCGCCATCGACATCACACTCGACCAGGGTGTGCTGGCGATCAGCGGCGAGCGACCAGCCGAGGTCGCGAGCAACGATGTCGAACGCAGCCGACGCGAACGGCCACAGGGCCGCTTCCATCGGCGCTTCACGCTGCCCGACACCGTCGACGCAGCGGCGGTCCGTGCAACGGGCCGCGACGGCATTCTCGAAGTGACGATTCCGAAGCAGGCAAAGGCACAGCCGCGCCGCATCGAAGTCGTGACGAACTGATCGCAGTCCGGATCGAGCAGTCCGGATCGATCCATCGCGCAAGGCGGGCCCGGCGAGCTGGCCTGGTCCGCCTTTTCATGCGCATCCCGCAGGTCGCAGTGTTCCGGGAATACCGGTACGATTCCTGACCGATATTCGCGACCTGAGGGGGATGCGTGATGAGTGAACCTGCCGCGGGCTTCAAGCCCAAGAAATCCGTCGCACTCTCAGGCGTGCCGGCGGGCAACACCGCGCTGTGTACCGTGGGTCGCAGCGGTAACGATCTCCATTATCGTGGTTACGACATCCTCGATATCGCCACGACATCGGAGTTCGAGGAGATCGCCTACCTGCTGATTCACGGCAAACTGCCGAATCACGCCGAGCTTGCCGGCTACAAGGCCAAGCTCAAGTCGCTGCGTTCGCTGCCTGCTGCCGTCAAGTTGGTGCTGGAGCAACTGCCGGCGGCGAGTCATCCGATGGACGTGATGCGCACTGGCGTATCCGCGCTCGGCTGTGTGTTGCCGGAGAAGGACGATCACAACATCGCGGGCGCCCGTGACATTGCGGACCGGCTGATTGCCAGCCTCGGTTCGATGCTCACGTACTGGTACCACCACAGTCACGCAGGCCGACGCATCGACGTGGAGACGGATGAGGATTCGATCGGCGGTCATTTCCTG
>CAZBKC010000720.1:0-1818 GCA_964492345.1 uncultured Steroidobacter sp.
GGTCAAGCTGCCGAAGCGGTTGGAGCTGGCGCGGGATGCGAACCGGGCGCTGGACAGCGTGCCGGGGCTGATCGTGGCGAACTGGGTGGAGGGGCGTTGAAATCAGGCCAGTCCGTCGAGGAGAACGTCCAATGCTGTAGCTGTTACGACGCCTACGGAGACGTCGCCAAACGCCGTCGCAAACTGCTGCCGGGAAACCTTGCCGGATCGCAGAACCTGAGCCGCAGAGATGGCTCCCGCCAACAGAGCGGAGGTTGCAGCACCTTCTGCGATTTCGACCGCCATACTGTCTCCCGGCAGTTCGGTGAACACGCGTGAAACATCGCCAGATATCGCCGCATTCGAGAAACCTGAACCACTTGCAGCGGAAACGACAGCCGCCACTTCTTCCGTCGCGACAATTTCGATGTCCGGATAGCGGGCAAGATGCTCGAAGATCGCGGCTGGCGAGGCGACTGCCTTTAGCTGAACGGCATGGATGACATCACCGTCAACAATGAACTCCACATCTGCGCCGGGATGGTTGGTCGCCTCGAATACCCGCGCGGCAACGTCATCTGCGTCGATGTTTTCAGCATGGACGAAAAGCAACTCGTGGTAGATGCCCTTCACGTTGGACACGACACCTCGAAGCTGTTCGGGATTGAGCTCAGAGATGTAAGCGGCCAGTTCCTCTGTCGTGGCACCGTTCAGGCTCGTCGCCGACCGCCTGAGGGCATCGAGAACAAGTTCCTCTTCCATCGACCAGGAGCGAGTGGGTTCATCGAGCAGGCGCTGCAGGGTGACAGCAACGACGACCGCAGCGCTTCGGGTCAAGCCGCCGCGTCCTTCTCCATCGCTGCCAGCGCGATCCGGCCCAGTTCGGCCCTGCACTGATCGAGCTTGCGCCGTTGCAGGTAGGCCAGTGTTCGCGTGAATGGTTCGCATTCGGACTTTCCGTTCTCTTTGAGGGAAGCATCATCCCAGTGCTGATTGATCTGGTTCGCCAGCGGAATGAGCACTTGTTCGGCGACAAGCCGCATATCTGCAGATGATGCAGTCTCGCTCAGCTCTCTTTGCTGCTTCGTCGCGTTGATCAGCGTTATGCACGCTACAAGGACGGCTTTCTCGTGCTCCTGAAGTTCGTCTTCGGAACGAGGTTTGCCAAGGAGCTTTCTTCGACCCCAGATGCCAGCGGCGACCCCGACACCCACACCGCCGGCTGCCAACATGAGGCCACCGCCTGCAACCCCAAGCCCAACCATAGAACCAATCCAGTAGAGCTGCGCTGTCGTCGCGGCTGCGCCGGAAAGGGATGCAATTGCAGTTCCTGTAGATGCTGCACCGAACGTGGCAACGAGTCCCGAGATACCACCGATTGCCATCGCCCCACTCAGCTTTCCTATGACTGCGTTGACGAAAAGCCGCGATCGTCGGTCGGATGTCTGGCGGATTGCCGAGACGATCTGCGTGAGCGTTTCCTCGAGATGTTCCAAGGAGGTCGATAACGGCCTTGGGCGCCAGTCATAGCGCTCTGCGTTTTTCCGCGCCCATGCTTCAATCTCGCTGGCGTTCGGCAACTGCGAACTCGCCCTCTCTTGCTGCCTTCGTCCCCAATCGAGAGCGCGGTCGGCATGAGGCTCAGCGAACTTGATCGCCGCAGAAATCTTTTCTGAGGCGGCCTTCACCGTGGTGGGATTAAACTTCGGGAGTTCGCCAAACTTCAAATATTTCAAGCCTCAAGCTACTCTGGAACAGGGTTCGAATACCACATGCCAACCCTGCGCGAAACCATCCTCACCGCGCTGCACGCGCGGCTCTTGGCGCTACCCGCTACCG
>CAZBKC010000721.1:0-1812 GCA_964492345.1 uncultured Steroidobacter sp.
AGCTGCTGTCGCGGTATTCGAGCAGTCCGATGATGGCGAGGCCGAGGGCGAGCCCCCCGGCCAGGCTCATGCCGGTCAACCGCGGTCGGTTCGGGCTGAACGGGCGCACGGGAACACGGGCGGGATCGAGGATGCGGAACTGCTCGCCAATCTGCCGTTCTTCGACGCCCGCGGCCATGTTGGCCGAATTGACCTTGGACAGCAGATCCCTGTACTGCGCGCTCGTCGTGGAGTAGTCGCGCTCAATCTGCATCAACTGGTTCTCGAGCGCAGGCGAGGCTTCGACGCGATTCTGATACTGACCCATCGTGCTGTTCAGCCGGTCGAGCTCGACCTGCCGCCGGTCGATCGCCGCGGTCACGTTGCTCAGCTCCTCGCGCAACTCCATCACTTTCAACGCGCGGGGGTCGGTTCGCGCTGCGGAGCTGGTGGATGGCGCAGTGGACGAGATGGGTCGGCGCAGCGATTCGTCATCGAGGCGCTTTTCCAGATCGCCTATGGTGCGCCGCAGGCGGCGCACGTCGGGGTGATCTTCTCGCAGCCGCAGCAGCAACTGCTTCTCGACTTCGCGTGCCTGGGCAAGTTGGGTGGCCGTGTCGGAGTTGGTCGGTACCGCGCCAGCCAGATAGTCGGCCGACGAGGCTCCTGGCGTCGTCGAAGGCCCCGCTGGTTCGGGTAGCGGCGACGTGAGTTCGGCAATCTGCCGCTCGATGTTCGCCTTGCGCAGGAGGTCGGCGCCGTTGGCATCGGTGAGACTCTGGGCACGCATCTGCGTGCTGTTGAGCACTGCGAGGTTCGACTGCACCTGGTCCGGCAACTGGCCCATGTACCGAGAGCGGAACTGCGCCCGCTCAGCCTCGGTGGCCTCGAGCCTGGTGCGCGTCTCTTCGAGCTGCGCCTCGAGAAACTGGCTGGTGCTCTGCGCCTGCGCTGTGCGGTCGCGCAGGTTCTCTTCGATGAACATCGACGCAAGGCGCTCGGTGACGTCCTTGGCGACACGGGCGCTGGGCGCGGTGAAGGCGAGGCTGAAGACATCGCCGCGAATCGGGCGCGCCGCGATGTCGCGCCGCATTCGCTCGACGACGTCTTCCATCGGCATCGCGACCCGTTCCTGCGGATAGAGGTTCAGATCGGCAATCACGCGCTCGAGGCGTGTCCGGCTGAGAATCTGCTGCTGCAGGCTCGCCAGCCTGTCTTCGATGCGCTGCGTGACCGTCGAGCGTACGTACGACTCTGGAACGCGCTGCGGTGTGACCATGATGAGCGTGGTCGACTGGAACTTGTCGTCGAGCGTCATCGAGTAGAGGCCGCCACCGACGCCCGCCACGATGGCCGGAATCAAGGCAATCCACCAGCGTTTTCGCGCGATGCGGAGGATGTCGTCGGGGGTATACTTCTTGCCTGGCAGCATGGTGATGTCTCGCTATCGCAGCAGGTCGAGCCACATCGTGAGACCGACGCGGATGCCCTGGCGGTCGGCCTCGATCGCAAACCCCTGAGGCAGGGAGGCGTCCTCGGGGAACGAGGAATGGGCGTATGTGTAACTGACGAACGCCGCCAGGTTACGGCTGAGGCCGTACCGGACCTGTGCGCCGGCCCCCAGCGTGTCGAACCTCTCGCCGCCGCTGAAGCCGAACGTGCCCGACAGATACTGGGCTGAGACCGCGAGGTCAACCCGGTCGGTGAGCAGTCCCGCGACACCCGCTGTGACGGCGTCGGTGATGCCGAAGGTGTTGAGACCGGTCAGGTAGTTCACGCCGCGGTTGTAGGCGAGCGACGATGACCATGTCTGCGCAAATGCACGCGACAGCA
>CAZBKC010000722.1:0-1805 GCA_964492345.1 uncultured Steroidobacter sp.
CCTTTCTCTTTGGTGTGATGGATTTGTGCCGTGACCTGCGTCGGTGCTGGTGGTAATGGCGCGGCGCGCGCTTTAATGGCGCGGCGCGCGCTTTGGCAGTGATTGGCGTCGGCTTTGGCAATAAATTGCGCGCGCTTTGGCAGTGACTTAAGGGTTTAAGGGCCTTCTTTCGCCCTCCGGCCGCCCGAGTTATCCACAGCCCACCGCACCGCAGCAAATCGTCAGCCAGCAGCCCTCGCGCGCTCGACCGCCGCAGCCAGCTGACCAGCCTCCTCCCGAGCCTCTATCACCGCGCCGTCGAACAGCTTGACGATCGCCCTGATGCCGTGCCATTGGCTGCTGCTGCCCGCCTCCGAGACGCTGGCGACTGCCTCGGCCGCGACGTAGCGAGCGCGCCCGTCGATGTCGGTGACCTTGATCATTTAAGCGCCCCCTTCGGAAGGCCAGTCAATGGCCGCCACATCCTCAACCGTCGCAGCGGCCTCGATCTGTTCGCGCAGGGTGCGTGCGATGGCGTGCGCGGTGCCGACGTGCGCGCCGAGCGCCAGGCCGACAGCGATCATGTCGGCGCCGTCGAGCGTGCGCACGCTGTTGTCGGCCAGCGTCCACGCCAGCCCGAATGACTGCCCGGCAGCGGCTGCCAGCGTCGCCATCTGCACGGCACCCATGATGCGTGGCTGCGACTGTGCATCGCTATCGAACGCCGAGCCATCCCAAGTGAAGCCCCCGAACTCCACGGCATCACGCTGCGCCTTGATGACTGCCCAGCGACGCGACCTCGCTTGCTCGACCGTATCCGTGTTGACCCACGCCAGAGCGCCTTCGACGACATGCAGAACCTCGCCGGGCGTGGGCGGCACCGGCCAAGCGGTCGTTGGCTCCACGAGCACACCACCTTCGGGCGCCGCGTCGCTGTTGTCGAGCAGCAGTACGCGCCCGTCTGGATCACATACGGCCCAGGTCATCCGTCGCCCCCTCCGAAGCCGCCACTCCCATCACCTGATGCGTGAGTTGCAGTCACCGCAAATGAGGCAGTGGCAAGCCGCCCGTTTGAATCCCAGACGAAGCAGGTCAAGCGCCCCTTGTTGATTCTGTTGTCCCCACTGCCTCCTGCCGTGACCGTGGCTGTCGTGGCGCCGCTTGCGCAGTAGTAGCCGACCCACTGGTAGGTGTAGGGGGCCTGCCCACCAGACACAGACACGGTGCGCGTTCCATAGGTGGCTGCGCCAGGTGGCGAGGTGACGGTGAGATTGCCCCCAGAGATGCTTGCACTGAACGCAGAGAACACCCGCCCGTACATCGTCACCGGCTCGGCGGCCGAAGGGTCTAGCACCAGCCCCTGTGTGCTCGACCCGATCGACATCCGCCACTGCCCGCCGTTGTAGCCCAGCCAGAACCCCGTGCCGGTCTTGTACCCGGTCATGCCCCCGCGGATGAACCCCGTCGAATTGAGCGTGATGTTGCCGGCGGTGATGGTCCCCAGGTTGGCGGACAGAGCCGACAGCGACCCGATGCTTGCGACGTTGATGTACGCCAGGTCGATGGCCGCGACAGCCATGTAGGTGGCGATGTTGAGACCGGTGATCGGGTTGCTAGCCGACAACAGAGTCGGATCAAAAGGCGCGTATGAATTCGTCGGCTGAGTGCCCTCGTTGAATGTAAATCGAGTGGCGTATGACCAGCCCGAGAAGCTGCTGCCGGCCGTGTTGTAGGCCCCGATCCACACAGGGCGGACGCTCACAGTGCCGGCGGGTGTTGGCGCCGACTGAAATTTGACCCACTTACGAGGATCGTGCCGACCGAAA
>CAZBKC010000723.1:0-1804 GCA_964492345.1 uncultured Steroidobacter sp.
GAGCACTGTGCCGAGTACGGCATATGTGATCTTCTTCACGAGGAAGCTCCTTTCAGTGATGGCGCCGGCGCCCGGCACTTGCCACAGACATGCCAGTGACCTGCCTTGATGTCTTCCGATGTCGGTTCGAACTCGATGTGACAGACCTTGCACGTCACGCTGATGGTGCTCACGCAACCTCCGTTCGTTGATCCGCTCCTGCCTGCCGGCGTTTAAGCTCGGCAAGCACTTCGGCCCGAAACCGAGCAATGAACGCCCGGGCCTCATCTCGAAGCGGCCCGCCATCGCGCATGCGCGCCACCAGGCGGCCGTCGTGCAGTCGCACGTCAACGTCGCCGTGGTCGCAGATGTCGAGGATGTCGGCGCCGTTGGCCATCAGATGCCCTCCCAGCCTTCCAGTTGCACGGCCGGCCCAGTGACCAGCGGCAAGCGATAGGTGCCGCCCAGCGCGACGATCGTGCCCGCCTGGCTCATCTCGTGCAGCATCTTCCGGACGGTCCCGGGCTTCTTGTTCAGGGCTTCGGCGATGTCCTTCGGCCGCATCGGTTCAGGCGCGCCGACCAGAAGGTCGACGATCGCCTGCCGCTCGGCCGAGATGCGGTAGTCCCGCGCGTCGCCCAGGATCGTCCACAGGCAGCTGGACGGCTCGAACGCCATCGCGTGTTCGGTTTCAGCGACGTCGCGGCCACGCACGTAGAGCGTGGCGTCCGCCCTGCCGATCTCCCGTTTCAGGATCAGAACGGTATCGACCGCGCCGGCGATGCCGTTGGTTCCGCTCACCATATCGAGCGGATCCTCGGCACCGGCCTTCCGGGTGTGGTGCACCAGCAGGAAGGCGACACTGAACTCGTCGGCGATCGACTTGTAGCGGACGAAGGCTTCGTAGTCGGCGCTGTAGTTGTTCTGGTTGCCCAGCACAACGCCGCGGTTGCGGGCGACGGTGTCGATGATGACGAGACGAGCGTCCCGGTGGTCGGCCAGCCAGGCCCGCAGGTAGGCGTCGCCACCTTCCATCATCGTTGGCCATTCGGTCGCAATCGTGAGCCGATCGGGCGCCGGCGCATCCTCGAGCACCATCAGGAGCCGGCTCTGCAAGCGACGCTCGGTATCCTCCAGCGCCAGGTACAGCACGTCCCCGGCCGTCACCGGCAGCTTGCCCATCGCCCGGCCACCGAGCGCGATCGCGACGGCGATGTTGAGGGCGGCCCAACTCTTGCCCAGCTTGGGGGCACCGGCCAAGATGGTCACGCCCTCAGCGATCAGTGGTTCCACCGCCCAGCGGGGTTCAGGAAAGTGCTTGCCGACCAGGGCGGCTGCGGTGATGGTCGATGGTGCCCGGGTGGCACGTTCGGCGCCACCCTTCACACGCTCCAAGAGTTGCACCGGGCCCGGATCGATCGCGGCGGCCATCTAGGCCACCTGTCGTTCAATGCTTGCGTATTCCGCCAAGAACCGCACCGCGCTGTGGAAGGTTTCGCAGCCGGGGAGTAGCGACATCGCGACCGCGATCACATCGGCCCTCCATCCACACCGCCTGCACCAGCAGCGAGACGGCTCGGTGTCCCAGCTCACCAGGCGATCGTGGCCGTCGCGACAGACAGGACAGGCGCTGTGCCATTCGTTAGGCCGTGTCTGGAATGTCAGGATGCCGCCCAACTGAAGCACGTCGGGCACCGTGACCCGGTGTTTCACTTCTCGGGCCAATTCGATCCACGCCTCGCGGTCTCGGTCACGCCTGGTAGCTGTGCCGGCGCGCACACGCAGGAGGCGCTCACGGCGTTCCGATCGGTGATCGACCGCCGTG
>CAZBKC010000724.1:0-455 GCA_964492345.1 uncultured Steroidobacter sp.
GGCCTGCAGCGCAGCATGACCGTGCTCAAAGAAGTGATGGCGGGCGAACTCGACATCGCCAACGCAATCCACACGACGGACTATGGGGTCGACGTGTTGCCAGGCGGCGCAAACCTCGACATGACCCTTCTCGTCGAGAAGGGACCGATGGCCATGCTTCTGCTCAAGAAGCGCCTTGATGTCATCGAAGATCGCTACGACATCATCCTCATGGACTGCCCGCCCAACCTGTCCACCGCGACGTCCGCAGCACTGATCGCTGCCGACGAAGTCGTTATCCCTGTGGACGAAACCATGGCGCTGGACGGGCTCCTCGACCTGCAGGACAGCATCGACCAGGCCCAGGGCGTCAACGAGCACTTGCGCGTGGTCGGCCTCGTACAGACCAAAACCAAAGAGACCGAAGTGCTGACGCGTCAAATCAGAACCGCGCTTCAGGCCGCCTACGGCGATCT
>CAZBKC010000724.1:465-1336 GCA_964492345.1 uncultured Steroidobacter sp.
CGCGGCTGGCCAAGCTTCCGCAGTCCTACGCGGAGTTTCAGCCGCTTCACAAGTTCGACGCCAAAACCAAGGGCAGCAAGGCCGCCATCGAGGCCTTCCACCAGATTGCAATTGAACTGCTGGCACGAGGTACGCCATGAGTAGTTCATCAAAGAAGCCGGCGGCAGCCTTCGCCTCCTTTATCGATCGGGCAAAGCACCAGGAACGTGAAGAGGCGAAGGAGCCGAACGGCACCGATGGCAACTCCGCCCAAGAGCTCGCGCGCGACAACGTGCATCAGATCCGCGAGCCCGCAGTCGAAACTCCCGACGCGAAAGTCCCGAATGACGCTGACCTCGTCCCTGAAGAGCAGCCTCGGCCGACGTCGCCTCTCCCTGAAGAAGAGCAAGCTCAGGACGCGCCACCACCATCCAAACGCACTCGGGCTAAGCGTTCGTCCTCCAAGCCCAGCCACAATCGACGGCCGCCAATCCCGGAGAAGCCGGCCCCCAAAGCAACAGGAGGCAAGGGCACCATCGACGACCCACGCCATCGGCAAAGAGACGGCAAGGACACGACGAGAAAAAGCTTCTTCCTGACAAACGAATTAATCGCCGATCTAGCGGTGTTTTGCGCGTGGCCAAGGCGCCAAGAAAACACGTTTGTCGAAGAAACGCTGCGCAAGGAAATCGCGCGCCTGCGAGCCAAAGGCTAGGGCCTGCGGCCTCGGCCGTGGGCCGCAGAAAGCAGTCCGTCAACCCCTCCGAAGGACCGAGTGTCTTGCCGCGGTGCTCAAGCTGATGCGCCGACGCTAGCCTCGCATGCGGCAGTCTTTCGCGGACTCCCCGATTGGGAAGGCGTAGCTACGAGGGACAGCCCGCGCGCGTCTCCT
>CAZBKC010000724.1:1346-1804 GCA_964492345.1 uncultured Steroidobacter sp.
GAGCGCGGAGTGCGACACGCTCGGCCCGCAGCTGCTTGAGAGCCGACTTCCAGTTCGGAGCGTCTTCAAGACGGGGGAGGGCGCCGACAAGCATCTTGATGGTTTCGAGATGCACGTTCTTGAGCCCGCCGCCGCACTTTTGATAGGCGCCGAGCAAACGCACCGCCTCCTCGAGTTCGCTCAAGTCTTCTGGCACGCGAGGTGGTAGCTCAGGCTTGACTGACTGCACCAATCTCGGAGCCGGTGATTTCCGGAGCGGCAAGTGGTGAGCGGACCTGTTGCGCATGGCTTCAGTCACCTCCTGAATATGCCGCAGTTTAGGGCAAAAGCCAGCTTTCGGGGCGACGCCACAATAGGCGCGGGAGTTCAAATTCGAACTCGTCCAGGCGTCGGCAATCCCGGGGCCTGGGGCAGAGCCCCAGGTTAAGCTCTCGCTAGAGCCGGCGAAGCGCCCTGAC
>CAZBKC010000725.1:0-873 GCA_964492345.1 uncultured Steroidobacter sp.
CCCGCACGTGATGTGAAGTAGTTGAGGTGATGGCAGGCTACCGGCTGACTGCTCGCATGCGCACGCTCCGCCGCGCCGGCCATGATGCTATCCACCGATACGGCGATGTCGTTCGGCCGATGAGCGAACAGCAGATCGAACAGCGTGCCGCGTCCGATCTTGGCGACCAGTTGCGCGAACGCCGGGTCGCTCGGCTCTTCGTACTCGTGCACGTTGCCCGCCATCACCGTATAGCGCACGCCAGGGTCCGGGCTGCGGTTCAGTTCTCGGATGAAGTCCGAGCCCGGGTCCATCTGTTCCAGCGTGGGGGTCACCTTCAGAGTACGATTCAGCACGAACAGCAACGGCGCCGAATACGGCACCAGCGCTGGCGCCACGTTGGCTGCCAGTCCGACGAGCATGGTGATAATCTTGCGCGCATCGTCCACCTTGCCGAACGGCGAGCCCTGGTTGGGCGTGCCGCACATCACCAAGTGGTCGACCATCTCGCTGCCGCCCTCGCGCTCGACGAACCAGCGCGACACGAGCCCGCCCATCGAATGAACCAGCAGAGTCAGGTGCCGGCCGTCCTGCGGCCCCAGGCCAACCTCTTCCAGGTCGGCCTTCAGTAGGCGCGCGGTGTCGGCGATCGGCGTGGACAGGTTTTCGTAGTCGTAGCTGAGCACCAGGTCGAAGCGGCGGTCGACACCGCAGGCGCGGATGCCGGTCGCCATGCCTTCGGTGTCGCCGATGATGCCGTGCACCAGCAACAGCACCCGGCGGGCCTGCGCTACGCGATCGGCCGTACCGTCGCGCCGGCGCTTGAAGCTGCCATCAGCCTGGTAGTCCACCCAACAAAGCCGGTTGACGCTACTGCGCCGCAAGTACGTCTTA
>CAZBKC010000725.1:883-1799 GCA_964492345.1 uncultured Steroidobacter sp.
ACAGCTTCAGCGCCTTGCCGACACTCCTGCGCTCGACCGGCAGATCGTACAGGTGGTCGATCGTCACTTGGGTGCGCCCTTGGTCGTCGTATGACGGCTGGCCGGCCGGCAGCACGTGCTGGCCGTCGAAGACGAAGGGAAGAATGCCCTCGTCGTCGGCCAGCGTCACGTCCAGCAGCAACTCCAACGGATGCTGTCGCAGCTGGTCGGCGTGCTGGATGTTGGTGAGTTCGAGCACGCTGTCGGCGCCACCGCGCGTCGCGCCAAAGTTCAGCATCTCCATCCCGGCCCGAGCAAATGCCGGCTGGAACGGCAGGCCGCCCGCCACGCCGCGCGCAGCAGGCGGTGGTGCGGCCATGCTGATCGACGCGGTGACCACGGGGTTCCCCTTCAGCGTGATGCGGCCGTTGGGCGACACCCAGTCCTTCGACCCGAGTTCGTCGAGCCGACGCACGGAGCGCACCGTGAGGTCCCTGGTCAGCCATTCCTCGCCCTCGACCTTGCGGCCGATCTTTCGGTCGCGACCCAGGGCCTTGGAGATGGCCCGGGTCTGACCGCGCTCGAGCGGTTCCTGCACGAGCAGGAAATCGTCCACCTTCTCGGTGCTGACGAGTAGCTTGAAACGGTCGATCGACTCGACCTCGCCGCGTTTGGCGTAGACCCAGAAATAGTCCTTCGGGTCGGCGCCGAACAGCGTGACCCAGTCGTCACCCGACGGCACCGGTTCGTTGAACAGCACCTGCACGCCGTAGTCCGGCGAAAAGTGGAGCAGCAGCACGTGCAGCGTCTGCCCGCTGCGGTTGCGGGCCAGCAGCTTGGCGTGAACATCGGACCAGCTGGCGGCAGAACCCTGGCCCTGCTTCAGGCTTTCCAGCACCACCTCAGGGCCGGCATGGATGGTGGGACCGTCGGCCGA
>CAZBKC010000726.1:0-1798 GCA_964492345.1 uncultured Steroidobacter sp.
TATTGAGCAGCGCATCGCGCTGCGCGGCGACGAGATCGATCTCGGCCTGGAACAGGCCGCGACGCACGTCGAGCAGATCGATGTAGGCGATGTCGCCCTGGTCATAGCGCAGCTCGGCGAGTTCGGTGGCGCGCGTCAGCGCAGCGACCTGATCGGCGTTGGCCTGGCTGACTCCAGCGATCAGCGATTGTCCCTGCAGCGAATCGAGCACTTCGCGGAATGCGTTCTGTACCGTCTGGGCGTATTGCGCCTTGCGCTCCTCGCGCACGGCTTCGGCGCGCTTCACGTTGGAACGCAGACGACCGCCCTGGAAGATCGGCTGCAGGATGCCGCCGGCAACGGACCAGGCTTCCGCAGGCGACTTGAACAGATTGTCGAGATCTTTGCTCACCGAGCCGTAAGCGCCGGTGAGGCTGATGCTCGGAAACATCTGTGCGCGTGCGACGCCGATGTCGTAGGCCGACGCATTCAAGGCCGCTTCCGCTGCATTGATGTCGGGGCGTCGTTCCATCACGCTGGAGGGCAGCGCAGCGGGCAATGTCACCATCGCGGGGAGCCTGATCTGTTCAGCCCTGATGGCGCGATCGACCAGATCCTGCGGTGAGCGGCCCAGCAATACACCGAGCGCATTCGTACGACGCACGACGTCCAGTTCGAGCTGATGCACGGACATTCGAGTGGCGGCGGTGTCCGCCTCGGCGCGCTTGAACGTGAACTCGTCGCTTTCGCCCGCGTCGAAGCGCAACTTCTCGATTCGCAGCGATTCTTCCCGCGTTGCCAATGTGTCGCGGCCGCGCGCGAGCTGCTGAGCGGCGGCGATCAGGCTGAAATAACTGCGGGCCACATCGCCAGTGAGGCTGAGCTTGGTGGCCTCGCGTCCGTACTCGGTGTTCAGCAACTCCTCGCGTGCGGATTGCGAAGCGCGCAGGTACTTGCCCCACAGATCGAGTTCGAAGCTGGCACCGCCCTGCACGGTGTAGATCGTCTGGTGCAGGTCGATACCAGGCGTCGCATTCACATAGGCGCTGTCCTTCGATCGAGTGGCGTTGCCCTGCAGAGCGATGGCCGGCCAGCGGTCGGCACTGGTGATACCCAGTACGGCACGCGACTGCGCAACACGGGCTGCCGCGATCGCGACATCGGGATTGTGATCGAGCGACTCCTCCATCAGCGAGTTCAACGTGGCATCGTTGAACAGTGTCCACCAGGGATCGGGCAGGTCGACGGTCTGCGCCGACTGCGCGGGCAGTGCAGCCGGCAACGGCAGTTCGGGCTTCTCGGGATCGACCCGGGATACGACGCAGCCACCCAGCAGGCCCGACACCGCGGCAATCAACACAACATTGCGCATTGACACTTTCTTGCTCATATCGACAGGAACCTTACGAGGCGCCCTTCGGCTGCGGCTCCGGTTCTTCGACCGGGGCCGAGTGGGCATGCGTGACGTCGCGCGTGTGGCTCGCGACCCAGCGGAAGAACATGGGCACGAAGAACGTGGCGATGAAGGTCGCCGCGAGCATGCCGCCGATGACGCTGGTGCCGAGCGAATGCCGGCTCGCCGCGCCCGCGCCCGAACTGAGCGCCAGGGGCAGCACGCCGAAGATCAGCGCCAGCGACGTCATGATGATGGGACGGAAGCGCAGCTTCGCACCTTCGATCGCAGCGTCGGTGAGCGACATGCCTAGCTGGTGCTTCATCAGCGCGAACTCGACGATCAGGATCGCGTTCTTTGCGGCGAGACCGACCAGCGTGAGCATGCCGATCTGGAAGTAGATGTCGTTCTCCAGTCCGCGCAGCG
>CAZBKC010000727.1:0-1797 GCA_964492345.1 uncultured Steroidobacter sp.
AAGACCGGATCGCTCTCGCGGTCCGACCGGCTCGCCAAGTACAACCAGCTGATCCGCATCGAGGGGCAGCTCGGCGACGATGCCGTCTACGCCGGGCGGTCGATCCTGCGTCTGTGAGATTCCGGGCCGTTCTCTTGTGGCAGCTATCTCGGAGGCCTGCGCGCTGAGCCATATCCCGCGTGTTCGCGAATGGCAGCAAATGCGATGGTGCAGCGCGGGAACACTGAGCTGCGATTGACCGGTGAGGGGCCGACACTGCCTCTCAGCGCGACGCAGCCCCACTGCCGATTCCAGAGCGGCGACGCAGTCGCCCGCCCGCACCTTGGTCCGCAAGGCAGACCCCGCTCTTCAATGGGAAGCCCGCGATTCCGCGGAATGTGCGCATGTTTTGCCCCGGTGCCAGAAGCTCAACAAGAACGGGACGTGAACTTTGAGGGTAGAGAAAGGGCAGTAAATGGCGGGGTGAACGAAAATGGTTCTAATTTTCTCTTTGTTATTAAGATGTTAGGCTGGCTGGAGAACTCGAGCGGAGCGCGCCCAGCCACGTAACATCGTCCGATGGCCAAGCGCGGCGCGTTCCGGTAGTTCGGACGTGCCCCGAGATCATTCGCCTGGCCGTGATGCTGTGCGTCCGCTTCCCGCTGTCGCTCAGGAAAGTTGAGGCCCTGCTACACGTGGGCGCATCGAGTTCAGCCGCGAGACGGTTCTGGTGGAACAGGTCCTTGCTGATGTTAGCCGCCGAATCCGACGCAGGAGGGTGGAACAGATGAAAGCGGTCTCGCTCTGGCAGTGGCACATCCACGAAAGACAAAGCGGCATCCTGCCAATTCAATAGCTTAGGGTGGAGAAGGTTGTCTTTCAGGCCCATCCCCTCCGCCACTTGCCCTCGCGAAAGCGTTCTCCCGATCCGGCTCCGGCCGGATTTTTTTGTTGTTTTCGGGGGTTATGCGGGATGGGCTGTCAACTGGCCCGGGTGTCAGCGAGGCTGAATGCGGTCTCTCAGGGCGGTTGTTCTCTGGACCCGTCAACCACCCCCAAATAGTTCAGCGGGTTAAACCTATGATTTCGTTCACCTAAAATGCTAGTTGTGCGGCAACCGTTCTCGAATTCCATTCGCATGCAAAGCGGACCGTGATCCAACCCCGCTTCATCCATTCGCCTCAGGTTCGCCTTGGGGCAGCGTAGGCTGGGAAGTGGCACGGCTGCCGCTGTTCTGAGCCTCAGCCGAGGTGTTGAGCTTGCGATAAGCCTCCGAAGACAGCCAACCAGTCACGACCTTCTGGAACGATTTGTCGTTCATAAACCGCGCGAAGATCTCCTCGTTCTGATCCATGCGTTCAACGAACAGCGCCTCAAGCAGGTTCTTGAAGACGAGTTCAAACTTGTCGCCAGGATTGACGGCCGCCGCCTGCCTCAAAGCTGCATCGGAGATCGCTGCTTCTACGATCTGGTCAAAGAAGAGCTGATCCGCCTGATTGAAGTCAGTACCGAACCGGTCGTTGACGACATCGATGAGCCGCGACAACGGAACCGCTTCCTCGTGCAGCACACCGGTCCCAACCTCGGACGGGCCATCAAGCCTGTTAGCCTGGCCATCACTCAGGCTGATCGAGCCTTCGCTGATCTTCTGCAACCGGTAGTATTCGAGCCGTACCTCGTCATCGAACTGGTAGGACGGGCCAGCGCCGCGCTTCGGCAGCTTGGTCGCGAGATGCCGCAGGAACACGTACAGGCGTTCGAGGTTGGGAACGGCGGTGCAAAAGTCGACCACGGTAGCGGCGTGATGGTCGCGCTGCG
>CAZBKC010000728.1:0-1201 GCA_964492345.1 uncultured Steroidobacter sp.
AAGATCAGAGCCTCGACAGGCGGGACCGACGACCACGCGCGCGCCGTCGGCGGCAACCTGGCCTGGGGCGTGGGAACCGACCAGTTCGCCGCTGGGCCGGGGGTAACCCCGGAGCCGTGGGGGACGAGCCGTTACACGTAACCTTTGAGTGGGTCGCAGGCGGTACTCGTTCACACGAACGTGTTGCGTCACCCCTCGAACCAGGCACTGGCACAGACGGCGCATCGCGCGAGCATTGCTGCATCGGTAGCGGAGCATCCACCATGACGACCACAGCAGCGGCCAACGATATGTTCGTGCGACATGCGAGCAACTCCCTCAAATGCGAAGAGCGCGGCATTGACATTCCGAAGGGACATACAGGGCCGGTGTTGCTGTCGGACACGGGACGCACGGTATGGTGGACGGGGCGCGTGGCCATTGGCCTGCGCTATGAGCCACCGCGTCATAGAGAGGCGCATGGTCACTCGGCAATGTGGATCCAGAAAGTATTGCTGCGATGCGCCTGACGGAACCCAGGATATGAGGGTTCTCCTTGGAACCCAACTGTCGGCCCGCTCGTCAGCAGCCCCGCAATCACGCCGAGGGTGAGGATCGCGGCCGTTGCCGCAATGACTGACCGGTCTGGCGCTGCATGCACCGCCGGGCTGTCGAGTTGACCTTGGCGACGTGGGCAGAAAGCGATCATTGACCTTCGTTTCCCGGCCAGTTCCGGTCGCTCGAGCATCAAGAAAATCGTGTCGACGATGACCGGTCCCAAAGTACGGCTGACAATGCTCCGCGACCTAGCGCGTTAGCGTCTTCTCCGAAGCTGTCGTTCATCGGCTTGCAACGCCAGCCGGCATCAAGGGCCGAAAGTTCTGTCTGCTGGTCAAGAGATCGAACTGTCGAGACCGACCCCAACTGTTGTCAGTCGTGCACGGCCGAACCAGATGTCCGCTTGCAGCGGGGCGGCGCAGAATCGCAGTGACCTTGCGGCTTCGACCCGAGCCGAATCACCACTAGGCCGAGCATTGGGTACTCGTTGGAGGAAACGGCGAGCGCGCTCGCCGCTCGATCACCCAGATGGTCTTTGCCGCTGGATCGACGCGGATCCTGTCGCCGGTCGCGATCAGCTCCAGCGCGTTCGCCGACCAGCCTTCGGTGATCGGCATGTTTGCCAGTACGGCGCCTTGCACCATCACTGGGTTGAGTCGTCCGA
>CAZBKC010000728.1:1211-1796 GCA_964492345.1 uncultured Steroidobacter sp.
CAGCCCCCGGCTACTCCTCCCTTCACAGTGGGGATGACCAGAATGCGGTTCGTGACGGACGCTCCCTCGACGCTGTGCCCGATGCGGGAAATGATTCCCGTCGTGCGGTCGAGGTCGTAGCGCGGGCTGAAGCCCTCGCGCATCACCAAGGCCTCGCCTTCGACCATCGGACCCCATGCCCGCTTGACTTGAATGGACGCGCTCACTTGAGTTCTCCGGTGCAGGCAATGTCCACGCAATCGGCCGTGCGGCGCAGGACGGTGTTGAATCGGTGCGCGGTGATCGTGTTAACCAGCTTGCCCGAGTTGGAGATCAGGTTCGTCCAGTCGTTCTCTTCACGAATGTTCGTCAGGCGCTGTAGGATGTAGAAGCACACTCCCTGCAAAAGCCTGACGCCGGCCGATTCAAGGGTGTCGATGTAGCCCAGGCGCTTGGCATCGCTGTAGACGGCATGGTTGGTCGTGATGAACGCCTGCATGCCCGGAGCCACCTTGCGGCCGCGAAACAGCTCCGCCATCGCCTGCATCTCGAACAGCGATAATTGGGGTCCGGAGAAGACGACGATGTTGTGCGCACCCTCGACAT
>CAZBKC010000729.1:0-430 GCA_964492345.1 uncultured Steroidobacter sp.
TCCGCGGCTACATCGCCAGAAATCCGGAGAGCACACCGAACATCATTCTCGAGCCCGGACGCGCCATCACTAGCAGCGCGCAATACCTGATAATCGAAGTGCTGAATCTCAAACCAGGCAGAAACCGCACGCAATATGCCATTTGCGACGGAGGTAAGAACCTCGCTATGCCGCTGGGCTATGAGCAGCACGAAGCCTTTCTGGTGGAACGCATGCACGACCCGATGAGCGCCGCGCGATACAACATCGCCGGCCCACTCTGCTATCCCGAAGACATCCTGTTCAAGGAAAAATCCTTCCCCGCTCTTCGTCAGGGCGACCTGCTGGCAATAATGGATGCGGGAGCGTACTTCATCTCGAACCAGCAGAATTTTTCAAACCCCAGACCGGCGGTGGCGATCATCAAGCAGGGATCGCACCGTCTGATCCG
>CAZBKC010000729.1:440-1795 GCA_964492345.1 uncultured Steroidobacter sp.
CGCGACCGGGAACGTTTCGAGCACATGGTGCGTCTTGATCGTTTCCAGGATTTCTCCCCGTCGCAATGAGGAGATGGCCACCGCTCGTATTGAGGTTGTTCCCCCTTGGCTAACACGCGATCCAAAGGCCTCGTCGTGGTCTTGGCGAAGGGAGTCAACGGGCTAGGAGTGGTCCGGTCGCTGCACGTGGCTGGATATGAGGCGGTGGTCGTTGCGCCGGATTCCGACGATCTGGCCATGCATTCCAACCTGCCGGTCGCAAAGTATGTTCTGCCGATAACGTCAACGTGGCAGCACGACGTTCAGCAGTTGCTTCAGGAGCTTCGGTTCTCGGGCAAGCCCGCTGTGGTGGCATGCTTCGACCTTGCGGCTACCTTTCTTGCCGAGTACGAGGAGGTGTTGCGGGATCGATATTCGCTGTTGGTTCCGGACGCCGCGATTGTCAGGGCTCTCAATGACAAGCGGTTGGAACTTGAGTTGATGGTTGAGAAAGGAATTCGCATTCCCGCGTCCATCACCCGGCTGGAGGAACTGAATCCCGCCGAGGATTTCGACGCCATCCCGTTCCCGATGCTCATCAAGCCCAGTACTCAGGAGGGCATCGCCGTTATTCGTGCCAAGAACATTCTGGTTAAGGATGCGCTGGAGTTGCGAGACTTCTATCGGCGCAACGGTGATCACCTCAAGGCGTTCGTCATGCAGGAGGTCATCTCGGGTGGCGACCGCGCGCTGTGGCTATGCAGCGCGGCGTTCGACCGGGACTCGAATATGATTGCGGCATTCACGTACCAGCGCCTCGGGGCAATGCCCTTCCATTACGGGGTGACCAGCATCGGCGAGAGCCGCCCGAACGATCGTATCAAGGCCTTGGTCGCCGAAGTGGGTCGTCGGCTGGGGTGTGTCGGCCCGAACGACTTGGAGTTCATGCATGACGCGCGGACGGACGAGTTCCTGTACATCGAAATCAATCCGCGCATCGGCATGTGCAACTGGTTTGACACTAGCAGCGGCGTGAATGTCATTGGCGCCTGCTGCGATGCCGCCCTTGGCATAACCACTGTGGACTCCTTCGAACAACGACCCGGCGTGATCTTCGTCAACCTGCTCGGCGATCTGAGCGCGCGTCTCGAGGTGAGCCGAAGCCCCCTGGAGATTCTGCGTTTCTACTGGTCACTTCGAAGCCGACCGAAGGCCTGGGCTGTCTACCGTCGGGGTGACGTGGTTCCGGCGATGGTCAGCCTTCGTGACGGGCTCATCGATCTGTCGCGCCGTGCCGTGCGATTGCTCCTGAAGAGACTGCGATCGCGACGGTCAGACGCGGCTGCCGCGCCGTGAATAGGCCAGATCGCGATTGC
>CAZBKC010000730.1:0-1789 GCA_964492345.1 uncultured Steroidobacter sp.
AAACCGCTCGCTCTGTCCCCTGAGCTACGGAGGGAAGGACGCCTAAAAGGTTACCGGTTCACCGGCACGCCCCTGACCCTGGCGGAACACGCAGGGGCGGCGTAGCGTCGGGAGTGGACGCATCGAAAGGAGTTCTGACATGAGCACCACAGAGACGCACCACCCCCTCTGGGTCGCGTACGGCAAGTCCGGAGTGGTCGGGAGCATCCGAAAGGACGACGACGGCTACACCGTGACGATGGCCGGAGCAGAGGCCTCGGCGGGCAGCTACCCCTCGATGGAGATCGCGAAGAACGCTCTTCACGCGAGGATGACGCCGGGAAGCGACTGGCCCGAGTTCCGCGAGCACTGACCGGCCGACTGAGCGGCGGGATGCCGAACCCGTCGCTCAGCGATCGGCGCCCGCCTCGGATCGCGGTGCGGACACGGCCGCCGGGCGGCGCGTGTCAAGCAGCGGCAGTGCGACGTGCACGAGCGGGCCGATTAGCACGGCGAACAGGATCGTGCCGATGCCGACCGTTCCGCCGAGCAACCAGCCGACGAGCAATACGGAGAGCTCGACGAGTGCCCGGCAGAGCCAGATCGGCCAGCCGAGGCGAGCGTTCAGGCCCGTCATCAGCCCGTCGCGCGGACCCGGCCCGAATCGGGCACCGATGTAGAGGCCCGACGCGAGTGCCACGGTCAGGATTCCCGCGACCAGCACGCCCAGCTGTGCGAAGAACCCGGTGACCGGCGGGAACACCCACAGCACGACCTGCATGCTCGTGCCCACCAGCAGGATGTTCGCGATGGTTCCGACGCCGGGTTTCTGCCGCAGCGGGATCCAGAGGAGGAGCACGAGGAAGCCGATGATATTGGTGATCCAGCCGATTCCGATGCCGGTATGGATCGACAGGCCCTGCGCGAACACGGTCCACGGATCGACGCCCAGGCCGGCTTCGACGGTGAGGGCGCAGCCTGTGCCGTAGAGGATCAGGCCGATGAGGAGTTGGAGGACACGACGAGGCACGACTCCATCCAATCGCAGTATTGGACTGGGAGCGCCAGTCCAATTCGTCTAATCTGGCTTTTATGGACTCACGCGTCTCGGCCAGGTCTCTCTCTGCCGCGCTGGGCGGCTGGCGCACACGAGAGCCGGCCTATGAAGCGCTTGCGGACGGCATCCGTCTGCTCTGCCTCGACAACCGCATCGCACCGCGCACCGCACTGCCCGCCGAACGCGAACTCGCCGCTGCACTGCGACTCAGCCGCAGCACGGTAGCCGCCGCCTATCGCAGTCTTCGCGAGACCGGGCACATCGCGAGCACGAGAGGGTCCGGGAGCGTGACCCTGCCGCTTCGGCGCCGTGATCCCGGGCGAGTCGGCTCCGCCGAGGATGCGATCGACCTGCAGCAGGCCAGCCCGCCGGCGTGGCCGGGGCTGAGCGGGGTGATGGCCGAGGTCGCCGCGAACGCCGCGGCCCTCGTGGCGCGGGTCGGCTACGACGTCCTGGGCAGTCAGGACCTCCGGGAGGCGATCGCCTCCCGGTACACGCAGCGAGGTGTTCCGACCTCCCCCCATGAGGTGCTCGTGACCACCGGCGCCCAGAGCGCGATCCATCTTCTGTCCTCCGTCCTCCTCAGCCGCGGCGATCGCGTGCTGATCGAGACGCCGACCTACCCGCACGCTGCGGACGCGCTCCGACGCGCGGGCGGGCGGCTCGTCGGTGTGCCCGTCCTCACGGAAGGCGGATGGGATCTCGACCGCGCGGAGCAGGCGTTCGCCCGGACACTGCCCGTGATGGCCTACC
>CAZBKC010000731.1:0-1786 GCA_964492345.1 uncultured Steroidobacter sp.
GATGCCGACGAGGTAGCGGCTTTTTGCACGATTTGCGGATTCCGCTGCTTCCTTGGCTTTTTGCAGCTCCGCGTCGGTGCGTTCATGCGCCTCGATTTCCTGCATCAGCAGCGTTGTCTGGCGCGCCGATTCCTCCTGCGCGACACGCCGGCTTTCCTGCGCAAGTACGAAGAGCCACGCGGCAACGCCGGCAATCAGCAGGAAGGTGAAGAAGATCATCCATAGCGTGGACCGGATTACTTCTTCCTGGACCAAAGGATCCAGCGTCACCTGCACATATATGAGCGCAAGGATTGCCCCCATCACGAGGCAGAGGATCGAGATGATCCCGAGATAGCGTCCGATGCGCGAATTGATCTGCTCTACGAAGGTGCCCGGCAGCACGGCGTCGAGTCCCGCGAGCAACTGGTCGGCCGCGCGGGCGTGTGGCTTGCAAATGTCGTTGCAGCGCGCGTCCAGCGAACAGCAGAGCGAGCAGATCGGCCCCGAATAGGCAGGGCAGGTCGCCATGTCTTCCGGCTCGAACTTGTATTCGCAGACGCAGCAGCGGATGAGCCAGCGGATCCTCTTCGGTCCAGAGCAGGCTGCCGAAGCGCCGGGGATCGTTGTAGCGCAGGCACTGGCCCGTCTCGAGAACGATATCGACGTGATCGTGCGGAAGCGGCGGCGTCGCTGCCGGCATCACGCGCAGGCTGCCCGACATTCCCAGGTGCAGGATCATCGAGCCGCGTTCCAGATCGAACACGAGATATTTCGCGCGGCGCCGCAGCTGCTGGACGCGCTGTCCCGCTGCAAGCGATGGAAGTTCGTCGGGTATACGCCAGCGCAGTCGCGGCTCGCGCACCACGATCCGATCGATCATGTGCGCGGTGACTGCAGGCTCGATCCCGCGTCGCGTCGTTTCCACTTCCGGCAATTCGGGCATGGCTGGGTCTTGAAGACAGTGAGATTGGCGTCACAGTATGGAATGAGCCCGGACCGGTTTGGGCAGGCTCGAGTGCGGAGCAGGGATTCGCTCATTTGTGGGGTCAGGGCCCCTCCGTTATAGTCCGCGCCTCTTCGCCATCTTATGTCCCGCGAACCCTCCTTCAGGCCTTGCAGGGGTACACAGTGAACCTGGAATTTCTCTACGGAATTCTGAACCTTAACTTCTGGGGCTACGTCCTCGTGACCTTCCTGATGATCCAGGTCACGTTCATGGGCGTCACCCTTTACCTGCATCGCGATGCGACCCACCGCAGTCTCGATCTGCATCCCGCGCTGCGTCATTTCTTCCGCTTCTGGCTGTGGATGAGCTCGGGCATCGTCACCCGCGAATGGGTGGCTGTGCATCGCAAGCACCACGCGAAGTGCGAAACCAAGGACGATCCACACAGCCCCGTCATTTACGGTCTCAAGAAAGTTCTGCTGGAAGGCGCCGAGCTCTACCAGGCCGAGGCGCGTAATCCGCAGACCACGGAGAAGTTCGGTCGCGGCACGCCCGACGACTGGATGGAGCGCAACGTCTATCTGAAGTACCGCAATTTCGGCATCGTGCTGATGGTCGTCATCGACCTCATCCTGTTCGGCGTTCCCGGCATCATCATTCTTGCTGCGCAGATGCTGGCGAATCCGCTGATGGCCGCCGGCGTCATCAACGGCATCGGTCACTACTATGGTTATCGCAACTTCGAGTGCCCGGATGCGGCGCGCAATGTGATGCCGTGGGGTTTCCTCGTGGCTGGCGAAGAGCTGCACAACAATCACCACGCCTTCCCGAGCTCGGCGAAGTTCTCGATTCATCGTT
>CAZBKC010000732.1:0-1775 GCA_964492345.1 uncultured Steroidobacter sp.
CCTGTCCGGCGAAATGATGCTGCGTTACATGGGCTGGACCGAAGCCGCCGACGCCGTCATCAATGCGATGGACAAGGCGATCGGCCAGAAGACCGTCACCTACGACTTCGCCCGTCTGATGGAGGGCGCGAAGGAAGTGAAGTGCTCAGAGTTCGCGGATGCGATGATTCGCAATCTGTGACGGAGTCACGGATTTGCGAGGCTGTAGGCTGTGGGCCGTAGGTCAGAATCGGGGCGCGAAAGCGCCCCGATTCGTTTGCGCAGTGATGGTTTCTGCCTGTGGGGCCGGCTTTAGCCCAAGCACAAAGGCTTCTGATTCTTCCCCTCCTCCGCTTGCGGGGGCCGCTCCTGCGTATCCATGCGCCCGCGGCATTCGTGACCAACGGAAATCCCCGCGGGACACGTCCTGTGCAGCAGAGGGCAGGGAGGGGGCAGCGGCAGCATGAGAAGAGCCGGATCGCTTCGCTCGCCCCCACCCCAACCCTCCCCCGCTGCGCGGAGGAGGGGGCGGAAAAGCAGCTACGCACAGCAGCTATCGGCTTAATGCAGTGCCATTGGGCTTTAGCCGGCTCCGGAATGTAGGCCAGACCGAAAGGCGACCAACGGAAGTCCCACGGGAGAATCCCGCGGGACTGCCTGACCCACAGGAAGAAGCGCAAGCTTTCTTTCCGGCGACCGGATTCGCAATACTCGCCTCACGACGCGACAGGATTACGCAATGGCTACCTCTTCCTCCGAACCCACGGCCTACAGCCTACCGCCCACAGCCTCTTCTACTAGCGCGTCCCCCCGCGACGCACTGGTCGAAGAATGCGCCGCCGCGCTCGTCGAAGCGTTCGCCAACTACAACGCGGAATTCCGTGCCATCACGCGGCGCGCGCCGCAGCGGTTCGAGGCACGCGACTGGCGCGGTAGTCAGCGCGATGCGGTCGAGCGTATCGAGCTTTACGAAAGATGCATCAGCCGTGCGGTCTCGCAGATGCGCACGCGCCTCGCCGACGATGTCGCCGAGCGGGCATTGTGGGCCAGCGTCAAGCGCCGTTTCACCGAGCTGATCGAAGCGTTTCCCGACCGCGAGTTCGACAAGACCTTCTTCAATTCCGTCACGCGTCAGACGTTCGGCACCGTCGGTGTCGACGCCGCGGTCGAATTCGTCGCACTTGACCTCGATCCGATCGGCGAGATCCGGCACCTGATCGAGACCAACATCTATGTGAATCGCGGTTCGCTGGAACTGCTGTTCGAGGAAGTGCTGGCGGATTTCCGTTTCCGCACGCCCTATCTCGATTTCGACCGCACCGTGCGCATCATCACCAACGAAGTGCGCGCACAACGCGAGGCGGATGCCGATGCCGCGCGCCCGCCGCTGGAGGTCGAGAAGATCGAATTCATCCGCGTGCCGTTCTATCAGATGACCCGCGCGTACATCGTGGGTCGGATATCGGGCAAGGACTGGATGCGGCCGTTCGTCCTGAGCTTCAAGAATTCCGAGAGCGGCGTGCTGATCGACGCCGTCATGATGGACGAGAGCACCGTCAGCATCCTGTTCAGCTTCACGCGCTCGTATTTCCACGCCGATCTGCCCCACGTCGGCCAGGCGGTTGTGTTCCTCAAGACCATTCTGCCGCGCAAGCCGATCAGCGAGCTGTACACGGTGCTCGGCCGCGCCAAGCAGGGCAAGACCGAGCGCTATCGCGAGCTGTTCCGTCATCTGCAGCAAAGCACCGATCAGTTCGTGCACGCACCCGGCGACAAGGGCCTGGTCATGATCTGCT
>CAZBKC010000733.1:0-1774 GCA_964492345.1 uncultured Steroidobacter sp.
TTCCAGTGGGTAACCCCGTGAGGGTTCGAGTCCCTCCTTTCGCACCATCGGCCGCCGGGCAGCGAAGCGACATCTACAGAGGTTGTTGATCAATGCAGGTTTCGGTAGAGACAACCGGCGTTCTGGAGCGCCGTATGGAAGTGCAGGTTCCGGCGGAGCGCGTCGAGAAGGCGATCGACGAACGCCTCAAGTCACTGAGCCGCACCGTTCGTCTGAAGGGCTTCCGTCCGGGCAAGGTGCCGGTGAACGTCGTGCGCCAGCAGTTCGGTCAGCAGGTTCGTCAGGAAGTCGTGGGCGACGTCGTTCAATCCACCTTCGCTGAGGCCGTCAGCCAGCAGAACCTGAATCCGGCGACCGGTCCGCGCATCGAGCCGATCAGCACCGAAAAGGGCAGCGATCTGAAGTATCGCGCGGTATTCGAAATCTTCCCGCAGATCGAGCTGAAGGGACTGGAGACCATCGAAGTGTCGCGTCCGGCTGCGGAGGTCACCACCGCCGACGTCGATGCCATGATCGAGAACCTGCGCCAGCAGCGTCCCACCTTCGTCGCCGTCGAGCGCGAATCGAAGGAGACCGATCGCGTCACCATCGACTTCAACGGCACGATCGACGGCAAGCCGTTCGATGGGGGTGCCGGCGAGAACGTGCCGGTCGTGCTCGGGGCCGGCCGCATGCTTGCGGATTTCGAAGCGGGCCTGAAGGGTGTGAAGGCCGGTGAAGAGAAGACCATCGACATGATCTTCCCGCAGAACTACGGTGGAGCCGACCTGGCGGGCAAGTCGGTGCAGTTCGCGATCAAGGTTCACAGCGTCGAAGAACAGCAGTTGCCTGAACTCGATGACGAGTTCTGCAAGTCCTACGGAGTGGAAGAGGGCGGTATCGAACGCCTGCGCCAGGAAGTCGAAGAAAACATGCGTCGCGAACTGTCGGATGCGATCCGCGCGCGAGTGAAGAAGCAGGTGCTGGATGCGCTGCTCGCGGCGAATCCGGTCGACCTGCCCAAGTCGCTGGTGGATGCACAGGTGCGCGAACTGCAGCTCGACGCCGGTCGTCGCATGGGCGCCAAGGACGTATCGCAGTTGCCGCCCGCCGAAGGGTTCACCGAGGCGGCGCGTCGCCGCGTGGCGCTCAGCCTGCTGATCAACGAAGCCATCAAGCAGGGCGACATCAAGGTCGATCAGGTCAAGGTCATGGAGCGCTTCCAGGAACTGGCTCAGCAATTCCCCGATGCCGACAAGGCGCTGCAGACCTATCGCGCCAATCCGCAGATCCGCCGCCAGATGGAAGCCGGTGTGCTCGAAGACCAGGTCATCGACTGGATTGTCGAGCGCGCCAAGGTGACGGACCAGTCGTCGAGCTTCAAGGAACTCATGAATTTCGGCGCGTAACGAAAAATCGAGTGTTTCGGCGTAAGCAGACTCGTGCGCTTTCCTGCACACTAAGACACGAGTCCCCGGCAAACGGTCCATTCCAATGAGCGTGAGAACGAATCCAGTCATGAATCTGGTTCCGATGGTTGTCGAGCAGACTGCTCGCGGCGAACGTGCCTACGACATCTATTCGCGCCTCCTCAAGGAACGCGTGATTTTCATCGTGGGTCAGGTCGAGGACTACATGGCCAACCTGGTCGTGGCGCAGCTCCTGTTCCTGGAATCCGAGAACCCCGAGAAGGACATCGCCCTGTACATCAATTCGCCCGGCGGTTCCGTGAGCGCCGGTCTGTCGATCTACGACACGATGCAGTTCATCAAGTGCGACGTCAGCACGATGTGCA
>CAZBKC010000734.1:0-1773 GCA_964492345.1 uncultured Steroidobacter sp.
CGCTGCGCCAGTCCGATTTCGTCTTCAACCGCATGCTGCGCCTGCAGAAGCAGAATGAAGCCGTGCCGTTGCGCATTCTGTGGCTGCCGAAAACCGCCTTCCTGCGCAACCATGCCGGCTTCGAAGGCATCGTGAGCGCCGAAGGCCTGCTGCCCTTCTGGCAGGATCACGGCCTGCCCGACATCTGCAAGAGCGAACCCGCGGTCTACGGCTGCAAGCTCAAGCCGCAGAAGATCAAGAAGGCGGAGTAGAGACAAAAGAGGAAGAGGCCGCTAAAGACCGCATAAAGGAGGGAGAAAAATAGTCCGAAAGAAATCTCCCTTCTTTTATGCGGTCTTTTGCGGCCTCTTCACTTCTTCACCAGACATACTCCACCTGCACCCAGAACTTGCTCGTGTCGGTGAAGAGTCCGTCGGCGGAGTAGTCGGCGTATTTCAGGATGCCGGTGAAGCGTTTCCATTTCGCCTGCAGCTGCAGGTCGATTTCCGATCCATAGTCCTGCGAGGTCCGCTCGGCCTGATAGTCGTGCCAGCCGGCCTGCATACCCAGCGTATCGAGCGGACCGACGCCTTTCAGCGTGAACCCGGCATTGAGATACATGTCCTCGATACCGTCGACCGGCGTCGTCAGGAACTTGTCGGTCCAGCCCTGGAACTTGTGCAGCGTCGCGAGCGGTGTCGTAAAGCCTTTGACGCCATTGCCGCCGAGGACTTCCCATCCCAGCCCGACGTAGTACTGCCGGTAGGTGCCGGTGAGTTCCAGCAGATAGTAGTCGTTGTCGAAGTTCAGGGGATTGTCGCTGTACTGTTGCTGGGTCGCGTAGGAGGCCGCATAAGCGAGCTTCAACTTGTTCAATGGCTGCTCGCCGGCAAAGCGCAGACCGTAGGTCTGCGATGAATCGCGCACGGCGGCAGGCACGTCGGGAATCGGATCGAATTCCAGCCAGTAGCCGAAGGCCGTCAGCTTGCCGATCGGAAACTGATAGGACGCATTGGCGAGAAAGCTATCGCCTTCGTAGCGTCCCTGCGGCGATTCCTTGCTGAAGACGCGATTGACCTGGTCCAGATAGGTCACGTCGAACGTCAGGTTGGTAATCGACTTGTTGACGACACGCAGCGCGTCGAACGTCTGTTCGTTCTGTCGCCAGCCGACATTGCCGACGAAGCGCTGGTCATCCAGGTTGATGCGCTGACGACCGAGTGTGATCGTGGTCTGCGGAATGCTCGTGTTCGTGAGCAGCAGACGGTTGAACTCGTAGCTTTCCGGATCCGCGATCACCGGATACTGCGTCTTGCCATTGATGGTGCTGTTGTAGTCGCTGACCCACGGCCACACGAACTCGCCCTCGGCGAGCAGCGACGTATTCCATGCCTTGCCGGTCTCGAAACCGAGACGCGCGCGCAGCGTCAACGCCTCAGCCTGCTCGGCCATCGGCTCCTGATCGACATCCTCGAAACGCAACCGCGTATCGATGATCGGCTTGGTCTCGCCGATCGCGCCGCCGATGGGGCCGAAGTCCGCACCCGTCGTCACACCACCTGAAAGCACTGCTGCCACTACCAAACCGCATCTATACATCTGTCACTCCCCAAAGACCCGGAAAAGGAATTTCACACGGAGATCACAGAGAGCACAGAGGTAAAGAGAGAAAGAAGAACCCCGTCTCTTTTCCGATCTCTGTGCTCTCCGTGTCCTCCGTGATCTCCGTGTGAAACCTCTTAACTCTCAAGCCGCCTTGTGTTCGCGATCGCAGTCCGCCAGGAACTGCAGCAG
>CAZBKC010000735.1:0-1771 GCA_964492345.1 uncultured Steroidobacter sp.
CCAGTCGATGTCGTTCTCGCCGATGTCCTGCAGCACTTCCGGAAAATCGCTGCGGATCGCCGCAACCACACCCTGTCGCCATTGAGTCCAGGTATCGCCCCAGCTCTGGGTCGTCGCAATCGCGTAAGCCATCGTCGTCCTTCCAGGCTGATGTCCAGCCTCATCCTGCCAACTGTTCATTGAGATCGCGTGACATCGGTGCCGTTAACGCGGGAGCGCAATTCGTGTTCCTGCACCGCTGGACGAATTATTCGACAGCGCTCGGTCGCAAGATTCCATGATTTCTCGGTATACATCCATTCCTTCGCATTACAAATTCCTTGATTCTGGCCCTGCGACTTTCCCTGATCCTGTCCTGGGACAGCTGAAGCCGTTGCGGCTTCAATACAGTCTTGTTGTGGTTACAACATCCGTCGCAGATGAAGTCACGAAAGGGTATTTTTTGCTGCCGCAATCGCAATGCAGCGAGGCTGGCCTGAGAGCAGTGGCACTGACTTGAGGCCCTTGTAAGCTCTTTCTGCCTGTGGGGCCGGCTTTAGCCGGCCTCGAACCGTCAGGCTAAAGCCTGACCCACAGGAAGAACTGCTGACATCACGGCAACAGCGTCCTCAGCACATCGCTCAGGCGGTATCCCGCGAGCGTGAGCTGACGCTCACCGGCGGCACGCGCATCCGCGACATAGGCAGCAGGCAACACCCTCGCTTCCTGCGCGGACGCGCCCGTCACCAGATCGCTGCGATAGACGAGCGTCTCGCCCAGCCGGGCACTCTCGCGCTGCCACGTCGCCATGTCGGCCGCTGGTACAACCAATTGCCTGAACGTGGAGCGCGGCAGTTTCTCGCGCAACGACCTGGCACTCGCCAGTGCGTCCGCCGTCTCCCCGGTCCCGGCAACGATTCCATCCCAGAAACTGTGCAGGGAACGCACATCGCTGGTTGAGTCCTCCTTGACGAACTGCAGTCCGCCCCCGCGATCGCCGTGGGGGAAGCGCACTGCGAACTGATCGACCGCGTGCAGCGGCTGATGCATGTCGCCCACGAGATGGAAAATCCAGCACAGCGCGATAGCACGCTCGGCCGCAGGTGCGTTGCGATCGCCGGCAACCCGCAGGTTCAGCGCAAATGCCTCCAGCGCGGCACCCGACAAGTGTTCTGGAACGGGCCCGCGCGGCGGTTCTCGCGAATCGACCAGCGGCTTGGCCGAGTAGTGCCAAGTCGGGTGGTCATGGACCGTCGTGCGGATATCGTCCGGCCAGCGCGCCATTTCCATGAACAGCCGCCGCGTGCGCTCCTCTCCCGAAGCAGTCCCCAACGCCACCGCGAACGTTCCGCGGTCCGGATGCTTCGCCAGGATCTCCTCGATCTTCGCGATGACGTGCGCATCGCGCGCCAGCAGCTCCTCGTGCGCGATGGCACCGGTGATCATGTGACCCGACCGCGACCACGCCTGCGCCAGCGACGCGACCACCAGCAATGCCAGAGCGGACAGCAGACGCAACGGGAGCTTCATGGGCAGGCTCGGAAACTGAGATGGAATTAGAGTAACCGCAAAGAACGCATAGAACGCAGATCAGAAGATTCCTGTTTGTGCGTTTTGGCTATTCATCTTCCGACCTTTGCGTTCTATGCGTTCTTTGCGGTTACTCCCGCTTCTGCTCCAAAATCTACTCCGCCACGAGCTTGTACCCGGCACCCGGCGTGGTCTGCAGCACGCGGGGGGTAGCGGGATCGTCTTCGAGTTTCTTGCGCAGGCGATAGACCAGTTGCTTGAG